>CALKDJ010000071.1 GCA_938084195.1 uncultured Methylophilaceae bacterium | reverse complement strand
TTTTTCAATACAGCTGAGGATTCAGGAGCACTTCCAATTGAATGTGATGTGTCTCATCTTGTAATGGGAGATCAGATAAGAATTGATTTACAAAATCATAAAATTTTGAAAGATAATCACACCCTTTGTGATTTTAGTCTCAGTCCATCAACGTTACTCGATGAACTAAGAGCGGGGGGGAGAATTGCCCTTATAATTGGGAGAGGACTTACAGATAAAGCGCGAACTGCTCTAGGTATGAAACAAACAGATATATTTCTTTCATCAAACCATCAAGACGATTTTGATAGCAAAGGATATACGTTAGCTCAAAAAATTGTCGGTAAAGCTTGTGGAGTGGATGGAATTAGGCCTGGAGTTTATTGCGAACCTAAGATGACTACAGTTGGGTCTCAAGATACTACCGGAGCAATGACTAGAGATGAATTAAAAGAACTTGCTTGTCTTGGGTTTAATGCAGATCTTGTTATGCAAAGTTTTTGTCATACAGCTGCATATCCAAAACCCGTAGATATTGAGCTTCAACATACGCTCCCAGACTTTATGAATAGCAGAGGTGGGGTAAGCTTAAAGGCTGGAGATGGGGTTATTCATTCATGGCTAAACAGGATGATTCTTCCAGATACAGTTGGGACGGGAGGGGATTCTCATACTCGATTTCCAATCGGCATTTCTTTTCCTGCTGGATCAGGTTTGGTAGCTTTTGGAGCAGCAATTGGCATTATGCCTCTTGATATGCCCGAGTCAGTTCTAGTTAAATTCTCAGGAACTATGCAACCCGGGATTACCTTAAGAGATCTAGTCAATGCAATTCCTTATTTTGCTATTCAAGAAGGAGAATTAACCACCGGTAAGAAGAAAAAAAATATTTTTAGCGGGCGGATACTTGAGATTGAAGGTCTTCCAGATCTCAAGGTTGAGCAGGCATTTGAATTCTCAGATGCATCAGCAGAAAGATCCGCAAATGGCTGCACAATCAAATTAAATAAAGATCCTATTATTGAATTTATGCATTCCAATATTACTTTACTCCAACATATGATTGAGGCTGGTTATAAAGATACTAGGACGCTAGAGCGAAGAATAAATGAAATGAAGAATTGGCTTGAGGATCCTGTTTTATTGGAGCCAGATGATGATGCGCAATATGCTTATACCCTCAATATTAACCTTGATAATATTACTGAACCTTTAATAGCCTGCCCCAATGATCCTGATAATATTAAAACATTATCCGAGGTCGCTAATAATAAGATAGACGAAGTCTTCATTGGAAGTTGTATGACTAATATTGGTCATTATCGAGCTGCTGCAAAAGTAATTGAAGGTTTAGGATCAACAGAATCTATTTTGTGGATTGCACCTCCAACCAGAATGGATGAATCACAATTAAAAAAAGAAGGTGTTTATAAAATCTTTGAATCAGCTGGTGCTAGAACGGAAATACCAGGATGTAGTTTATGTATGGGTAATCAAGCTAGAGTTAAAGATAAAGCGCATGTTTTTTCGACAAGTACACGCAATTTTGATAATCGTATGGGTAAAGATGCTCAAGTGTACCTTGGATCAGCAGAGTTAGCTGCTTTCTGTTCCATATTAGGTTATATCCCTACCAAAACTGAATATTTATCCCTTATGTCTGACAAAATAAATCAAAATGCTGGAGAGATATATCAATATCTTAATTTTAACCTAATGGATGATTATAGAACTAAGAAGGTTATTGAGATTAATCCAGCTAGCTAAATAACATCATGAAATATGATCCTAATTGTAAAAAATGTAGCAGATTAGAGCAATTTCTAACTTCAACAAAGGTAAAATACCCACACTATTTTTGCAAGCCTGTCCCAAGTTTTGGAAGTAACTCCCCATTTCTATTGATTGTGGGTCTTGCACCTGGTATGCATGGTGCCAATAATACAGGAAGACCTTTTACTGGCGATCATGCCGGTATTCTTCTATATAAAGCATTATATAAATACGGCTTTTCAAATAAACCCGAATCAATACATAAAGATAACTTGCAGTTGATTAATTGCCGAATCACTAATGCTGTGAAATGTTTACCGCCAGAAAATAAACCAACCACCAGCGAAATAAATAATTGCAATACATACTTAGCAAATGAACTAGGCGAACTGAGAGCTGGATCGATAATATTAGCTTTGGGGACAATAGCCCATAATGCAATATTAAAAGCATTCCATTTAGTGAGAAGTAACTGTGAATTTTCTCATGGCAGTCGACATATGCTTCCAAATGGATTAATTTTATATGATAGTTATCATTGCAGTCGATACAATACTCAAACAAAAAGGCTGACTGAGGCTATGTTTTTTGAAATTTTTTTAACAATAACTAAAGAGAGAGGTAAATAAAATGCCATATATCAATGTGAAATTGGCTGGTAATTTAAATAAAGAACAAAAACAGGAAATTGCAAAAGAAATAACTGATGTGATGCAAAGAGTTGCTAATAAACCACCATCTTATACTTATATAGTTTTCAATGAAGTTGCCTCTGAGGACTGGGCAATTGGTGGAAACTTATTGGGTTAAGTGTGCAACAAAAAGTAAAAGATTTAGCTAAGACTTTTCCAAGTCTACCTGGAGTTTATCGTATGATAAATGAAGCTAAAGATATTATTTATATTGGAAAAGCAAAAGATTTAAAGAAAAGGGTAACTTCCTATTTCTCAAAAAATCAAGTAAGTGCTAGAACGAGACTGATGATTGGTAATATAGCAAATATTGAATTTACTGTAACCAATACAGAAGCTGAAGCCTTAATTTTAGAAAATAACATGATCCGATCATTTATGCCTCGATACAATGTTATTTTTAGGGATGATAAATCTTATCCATATTTGGCTCTTACAGGAGATAAATTTTCAAGACTTAGATTTCATCGAGGTCTTCAAAAAAAAGATACAAAATATTTTGGCCCATTCCCAAACTCAAATGCAGTAAGGCAAAGCATTCAATTACTTCAAAAAGTTTTTATGCTTCGGACTTGTGAAAATTCAGTATTTAGCAATCGCACGAGACCATGCCTAGAATACCAAATTAAAAGATGTACGGCACCATGTGTTGGTCACATAAACAAAGATGATTACGATAGTGATGTTACACAAGCTATTCTTTTTCTTGATGGCAAAGAAAGCGAAGTAATTAGAAATCTCACCTTAAAAATGAATGAGCATGCGGATTCATTTAATTATGAAAGAGCTGCTGTTTTTAGAGATAGAATTCAAAGCCTAAGGCAAGTGAGATTGAAACAATTTGTAAGTGATTTTAGTGAGAATGATGCAGACATCATTGCCTTTTATGTATCAATGGGGAGGTTATGCGTAAATATTGTCATGATAAGAGGTGGTAGGCATCTAGGAGATAAATCTTTTTTCCCTAAGAATTATAGTGGTGAGTTAGATACACATATTGCAGAAGTATTTATTACTCAATATTACGATTTGCGTAAGCCTCCTCCAGTAATAGTGTCTGAATTAAAGGTTAATATAGATCTTCTCAATGATTTTTTTGAAATTAAAAAATATGGAAAAGTAAAATTAATCTCAAGAGTTACCGGTGATAAGAAAAATTGGCTTCTAATGGCCAAAAAGAACGCTCAGATATCCTTAGAACAAAAAAATAATGAGCAAGCTAGTCATATTGAGCGTTTAATAGCCCTGAGGAAATTAATAAATTTACCAGATCATGTTAATCGTATCGAGTGTTTTGATATTAGTCATACTTCCGGAGAGTTAACGGTTGGCTCTTGCGTAGTGTATGACAAATATGAAATGCAGAATAAAGAATACAGAAAATATAATATTAAGAATATTACACCTGGCGACGATTATGGAGCTATGAAAGAAGTGTTAGAAAGAAGATTTAAAAGAATGGTTTTGGAGGATGCCATAAAGCCGGACCTTGTTTTGATCGACGGAGGAAAAGGGCAATATGGTGTCGCAAAAAAAATTATGGAAGAAAATGGAATGCATGATATCTTTTTAGTCTGTGTTTCAAAAGGAGCCGATAGAAAAGTAGGCAAAGAAAAACTAATTATGGCCAAGGATCAAGTCCTTGAAAATATAAATCCAGCAAATCTAGGCTTTCATTTAATACAGCATATTCGGGATGAGTCGCATAGATTTGCTATTACTGGACATAGGGCTAAAAGAGCTAAGGCTAGGTTAACGTCAACTCTGGAAGATATTGAGGGAGTTGGTACAAAAAAAAGAAAGAATTTATTAGTATATTTTGGCGGTTTAGATGGGGTAAAGAATGCACCTGTTGAGGAATTAATTCTAGTTGAAGGTATTAACGATAAACTTGCTGAAAAAATATATAGTTATTTTCACTAATTAAAAAAGGGAAATCTATGTCATATAACATACCGAATATTATTACTTATTTTCGGATTGCATTAATTCCATGCTTAGTGATAGTTTTTTATTTACCTGAATCGTACTTGGACTCTCAACAAAAAAATATTTGGGCAACTTCGATATTTATTTTAGCTGCATTATCAGATTGGTTAGATGGCTATCTAGCAAGAAAATTAAATCAGTCATCGAAATTTGGGGCATTCATTGATCCTGTAGCAGATAAATTAATAGTTATCGCAGCATTACTGTTACTTGTCGAATTGGGAAGAGTACATAGCATGATTGCGCTTATCATCATTGGAAGAGAATTTGCAATTAGTGCTCTAAGAGAATGGATGGCAACTATTGGAAAACCCGGTGGGGTAGCAGTGGCATATATTGGAAAATTAAAAACAGGCTTTCAAATGGCGGCAATAATATGTTTATTGTATTTTGAAAGTATTGGATTTATACCAATTGCAACCATTGGTAATATTCTAATTAACTTAGCGGCAATTCTTACGATTATTTCAATGGTAGTTTATTTGAAGGCTGCAATTAAAATTTAAGGGCATTTAGTATTTATTACTCTTAATTGACATGGTTCAAAAAAAAGCTAAAATACTGCCTTCGTTATGCGGGAATAGCTCAGCTGGTAGAGCGATACCTTGCCAAGGTATAGGTCGCGAGTTCGAACCTCGTTTCCCGCTCCAGATTTATAGAATAGGGAGCTTAAAATTTGTCTCCCTTTTTTTTAGCTTTAATTATTTGGCGCGTTAGCAAAGTGGTTATGCAGAGGCCTGCAAAGCCTTAGACGCCGGTTCGATTCCGGCACGCGCCTCCAATAACTTTCATTGCTTAATAAAAAGTAATGATAAAATGAGCGTTTGCCCGGGTGGCGAAATTGGTAGACGCAAGGGACTTAAAATCCCTCGACCTTACGGTCGTGCCGGTTCGATTCCGGCCCCGGGCACCATCTTAAAAATATGAATAAACAAGATTTCACAAAGATTGAAGAGCTTTTAGAAAAGATTTATAAAACATTAATTTATGTTTTTCTAATCGTTGGATTTTTTGCCTTTTTATATTTTGGGTTATTAATTTATTTATTTTTACAATAAAATTTAATTTAATAATCCTCTCCAACCTTTTATATTGGTTAATTTTTTTCCTTGGTTTTTGTTAAAGATAAAGAAATATCAAATTCATTCTGTGATCTGAAGAAAATGTTAGGCTATTTATATGCAAGTTAAAAAAAGAATAATTAACCAAGATTTAAAGAATAAATTAGTAAATAGTGGTGTAGACAAAAGGTTAGCTTCCATACTTGGGGCAAGGGATATTCAATCATTTGATGATATAAATTACGAATTAAAAAATTTACAATCACCTCATAGTCTTTTAGATATAGATAAAGCTGCCAATTTTTTGTTTGACTGCATTATTGCTCAAAAAAAAATTTTGATTATCGGAGATTATGATGCTGATGGGGCAACAGCATCAGCATGTGCAGTCTTAGGTTTAAGAAAGTTTTCAGCCAATGTAGATTTTTTGGTGCCAAATAGATTTAAATTCGGATACGGTCTTACTCCAGAAATAGTAGAGCATGCATTATTAAAAAAGCCCGATGTGATTATTACCGTTGATAATGGTATTGCAAGTATAGAAGGTGTAAAACTTGCAAGAGAAAATAATATTGATGTAATAGTCACCGACCATCACTTGCCTGCCGATAATTTACCTAATGCGAATTTTATTATTAATCCCAACCAACCTAATTGCAGTTTTCTTAGTAAGAATTTATGTGGGGTTGGAGTGATCTTTTATTTTCTTCTTTCTCTAAGGGTTATTTTTAGAGAGAAGGGAAAATATACCAAAAAAACGGAACCAAAATTACATGACTTACTAGATCTTGTTTGTTTAGGTACAATTGCTGATTTAGTGACACTTGATTATAACAACCGAATTTTAGTAGAACATGGTCTAAAAGTAATAAGAAACAAAAATTGTAATTTTGGAATACAGGCTATTGCGAAGCTAAGTAAAAAGTCTCTACCAAACCTCAAAACTTCCGATCTCTCTTTTGCTATTGCGCCAAAACTTAATGCCGCAGGCAGACTTGATGATATATCAATTGGCATAAAATGTTTACTTTCTAATAGTTATGAAGAAGCAGAATCTTATGCAAAAGAATTGGTAGCACTAAATAATGAAAGGCGTGAGATAGAGTCAAAAATGCATGCAGAAGCTCTAAATGATATCAATTTAGATCATTTATCCCTTCCATTTTCGATATGTTTATATAACAAGAGTTGGCATCAAGGAGTAATCGGTATTTTAGCTTCAAGAATGAAAGAAAAATATTCTAGACCAACTATAATTTTTGCATTGGATGAAAGTGGTTTGTTGAAAGGATCAGGAAGATCAATATCCGGACTTCATTTAAGAGACACCCTTGACTTAATTTCTAAAAAAAATAGCAATCTTATAAAATCATTTGGAGGTCATGCTATGGCTGCAGGCTTAACAATTGAGGAGACTAATTTTGATCTATTTGTAACAATATTTGAACAGACATGCACTGAATTATTAACTGAGGATGATTTAAACACAGTGATTAATGTAGATGAGTCTATTCTGGATAATTCTATGAATTTTGACATTGTTAAGAAAATTGATATGAGTATATGGGGCCAAGGTTTTATTCAGCCACAATATCTTGATAAGTTTGAGGTAATTGAACAATCTGTCCTAATGGATAAGCATCAAAAATGTAAGCTTAATTTCAATGGATCCCTGTACGAGGGAATTTTTTTCAATCATTCAGAAAGTCTACCTGATAGAATAGAGGCTGTTTATAGAGTTGAAACTAATGAATTTCGAGAAAATAAGAAAATACAGATTATATTAAGAAATTTAATTTAATGACTACAAGAAAAGAAAAAATTATTATTGGTAATTTAAAGATGAATGGATCACTAGATTTTTATTCATCATATTTTAATGATATGAAAGAAAATTTAAAAAACCTTAATAATGTTCTTATTGGATTATGTGTTCCTTATCCATATCTTTTCAAAGCTGAGGAAATTTTAAAAAACTCAAATATCGGATGGGGTAGCCAAAATGTAGCTAAATTTTTATCAGGTGCCTATACTGGAGAAGTCAGTGCTGGAATGTTAAAAGACTTTCTATCCCTATATGTAATTGTAGGACACTCAGAACGAAATACCGCATATTGTGAATCTGATGAAAATATTGCGGATAAATTTAAGATAATAAAAGATCAAGGGATGATGCCCATTCTGTGTGTTGGAGAGACATTGATTGAGAGGGAGGCAGGGATTATGGAAACTGTCGTCGAGTCCCAATTAAAAGCTATTATAGAAAGATACGGGGCTAAAACTTTCGATGACACAATTATTGCATATGAACCTATATGGGCTATTGGTTCAGATATGGCTGCCACCCCAGAACAAACGAATAAAATGTGTAAGTTTATTAGAAATAAGATAAATAAAGATATAGCAGACGAGGTAAAAAACTTAAAAATTATCTATGGTGGAAGCGTAAATACTAAAAATGCGTTACAATTATTCGCCTTGGAGAGCGTGGATGGGGGTTTAATCGGACGAGCATCATTAGATGTGGGTGAGTTTGTATCAATATGTAAGGCGGCAACCCCAAACACTTATTAAATAAATTAATTAAAAGAAAAAAAATGGAAAATTTAATTCTTATTGTTCATATATTGGCTAGTCTTGGTGTTATCGGCTTAGTGCTTGTACAGCATGGAAAGGGGGCAGATGCTGGTGCAGCATTTGGCGGTGGAAATTCTGGAAGTGTTTTTGGCGTACAAGGCTCATCAAATTTTTTAAGTCGAGCTACATCGATTTGTGTAACAACCTTTTTTTGTACAAGTATTGCTTTAGCAGTGATAGCAAGTAATAAGCATGGAGATAATAGTGTAGTGGATTTAAAAAATACACAAATTGAAACAAATGTGACATCAGATATTGACCAAGATTTAGAAAAGCCTTTAGGTGCTCAAGATATTCCAAACTAGCATAACCAAAGGATATGCCGTCGTGGTGGAATTGGTAGACACGCTACCTTGAGGGGGTAGTGACGAAAGTCGTGAGAGTTCGAGTCTCTCCGACGGCACCATTTATAAGGACTTATTATCAATAAAACAGATTTTTTTGTTCTTTATGACTTCAATTAATTCCCTCCCACCATACGTGGGATTATTTTTAATTTTGCTAATGATTTTTTTCGGGAGAGCTTTTAGGGAAAATTGGAAAGCAAAAGAAAAAAATTGGATCTTAAAATCTTGGATTTACGGAGTCTTCTCAGCAGCATCTTTTTTTGGAATAATTTTTATCCCATTTGATATGGGATGATTAAGTCTATTTTTTATTTTTCTTGCAATCAAGCT
>CALKDJ010000070.1 GCA_938084195.1 uncultured Methylophilaceae bacterium | reverse complement strand
AAAGCTCCAGAGTACGCAGAGCAGATATATAACCTCGCTGCTCCAGTCGGTGTAATACAAGATGAGATGGTGCCGGCCTTTTCAGGCTTATTCTTTGGAAAAGCTAAAAATCTGATGTTTGGTAAAAACGAAATTGCTTTTTACAGTGTACCAGCAATCGGAGGTTCATCTGGGTCTCCGATATTTAATTCTAAAGGAGAGTTAATTGGGATGGTTCACTCTGTCCATTACAGATTCCATCATATAACTCTGTCTGCGACGTACGAAAGGCTTTGGAATTTCTTAAATGTTGAACACACTCAAATAATACAATGCCAGAAGCAGTACCAACGTTAAGAGATCTAACAGAGCCGTATTGTTCTATTTCGATTCGATAGTCGGCTAAATTTAACACTTTCTCGGTTAAACCGCATCCTTCTTCGCCAAATAAGATAAGAGGTGGTTTTTCTAGCTTATTCCAATCAAATTCATGAAGCTTGCAAGTTTTGTCTACGTTGTTGTCGACTGCTATAAACGTATACTTGTTTTTTAATTCTACCAGCCGCTGATGACCGTCATCAAGATAACTAATATCCATATAATGATGTGCGCCGACCGCTCCACGTACATCAATTCTTTTTTTGCCCAAGTAATAAACTTTTTCAACATTAAATGCATTTGCATTCCTTATCAACGTGCTGATATTAAAATCGCCTTTCCAATGTTCCATGCAGACGGCAACTGGATTAACACTTCGTTTAAGCTCTTCTCTGATTTTCTCGTCTGTCAAAGACTTATATTCGTCAATAACATTTCTCTTCCACAAAGACCATCTATCGTTGTCAGACATCAGCGGCCTCTGTGATTCATATAAAAATCCCTACTATGTACTGCTATAGAAGCTTTAAGATACGCCATAGCTTCCTCTACACTTACGTCATACCCTTGTGCTTCCATTGCCTCAGTTAAGTTTTTTGCAATATCTTTTGAGGGTTTATACGCAGTTTCTTGCTTCTTGAAAGCTTTTCTATAGCCTTTTATTCTATCTTTTTTTAAGTTAGAAAAAATTAAGTTATTTCCTTTAAAAGTCATGCTAAACTCAAATTATGTTTATTTCCTGAAAACATAACATTTGACACGTTATCTCTAAAAGGAGTGTTCTTTACAATATACTGAAGCATTTCGTTCTGAGTCTGAAAATCTTTTAGTTTTCCTAAGTGCTTTAAAGACCATCGATTAATTTTCTGTAATACATCAACTTTGTTTAAGACCATGTGAGTCGCACCATTTATCTTAAGAGACCTGATCAGCGCATCTAGATCTAGCCAATTACATTGACGGGGCCGGCCAGTAGTTGCTCCATATTCCTCTCCGATATCTCTCATCTCGGAAAAAATAGGATCATCAGGTTCAAAATCTTTTTGTCCTACGTATGTATCATAAACTTTTCCAACGCCCCAGACATGTCTGACAGCCTGCGGGGGGATTCCATTAAGAAGCGCACTAGCTGCGATACAGTGACTGGAGGTCACATAAGGATAATCACCCCAGTCGATATCTAGCTGAAAGCCTTGAGCGCCTTCACAAAGAATCTTTACGTTTTCAGAATTGTGAAGCTCTTCGTAGAGATCGATTAAGAATGGTTGCAATTCTAAAGCATCTTTGGCTAGCATACCGGTGCGGTTATACTTGTTACGATAAGCTGGACCATTACCTCGTTTGGTAGTACCAATTTTCTTATCTTTCTGATCTTCTTCCAAGTGATCGCTGCGAATCAAGTGACAATTATTAGCAATCTTAACCAAAGAAGTATCGAGGCCGGCTTTTCTTAGCTCTTCTAGCTCACTAAAGAAGTCTTTCACGTTTAAAACACAGCCGCTACCAATAATGCTTTTAATTCCGTAAAACACCCCAGCTGGAATGTAGTGAGTAACAAATTTCTTGCCATTATGATAAATTGTATGGCCGGCATTGCCGCCGCCATTAAACCTCATAACATGAGTGTAGTCCCCATCTTTGCAAAGGTGATGTGTGACCTTTCCTTTGGCTTCGTCTCCATGCTGCAAGCCAACAACAATATCTGCAATCATTTTTATTCCTTAATTAGATTTTTTCTGCACCAGTGCAAAGTTTTGATCTGAGTATTTTCAGTCCTGAGATTCTTAACAATAGCAACATTTGCTGTCTCATCAATCTCAATAAGCTGAACTTTTTCAGTTTGCTTAGATTTTTTAGAGTAAGTTTCATTTAAAGTAAGCTGGACATCTTTATATTTCTCGTACTCTTCTAAATATCTCTGCTTACTTTCTCTTAAGTTAACTTTGCTCATAATAAAACCTCTATTAATAAAATAAAAACATTTAATTTACTGTCAATCTAATAATAACTTAAGTTGACTTTTTTTATCTTCTGATAATTTCTCTTCTCTCATTTCATCAAATTGTAGTCTTGCAAGATGAGGATATTTTTCAAACAATTGAGGAAGCGTCAAACTTTCCTCCCTCTGGAGTCTTTCTATTTCTTCGTTTACTTTTCCCATTTTTAGTTTTCTCCTCTACTGGTGCTGATAATACTCTCGTTTTTAATGAAAATTTATTTTTTGAATAGCGCCGCCGTATCTTGGCTTGCAAGTCTGAATCTAACTCTAACAAACCAGTTTTAACTAAACTAGCTTCTTCATAAGTATCATAAGTACCATGTAATTTCCAAGGTCTTGAATTATTTTTATTTACTTCCAACGTAGGCTCCTTATACTTTAACTAACTTACGTATTACCTATTATATAATAAAATAATAAGTTCTTTAATATTTAAATAATTCTTTATT
>CALKDJ010000069.1 GCA_938084195.1 uncultured Methylophilaceae bacterium | reverse complement strand
CCAATATCTGTTCAAATTGCTGGCGCGGACCCAAAAATGATGGCAGATGCTGCAAGATATAACAAAGACAATGGTGCTCAAATAATTGATATTAATATGGGATGTCCAGCAAAGAAAATATGCAATGTTATGGCAGGGTCAGCCTTACTTAAACACGAAAAATTAGTAGAAGATATTTTACATTCAGTCGTAAATTCTGTAGATATTCCAGTGACTTTAAAAATAAGAACTGGGTGGGACAAAAATAATCGCAATGCACTAAATATTGCACAGATCGCAGAAAGTGCAGGGATTAAAGCCCTCAGTATTCATGGAAGAACCAGAGCATGTCTCTACAAGGGGGATGCAGAATATGACACTATAGCAAAGGTAAAACAAAATATCGGAATACCAGTAATTGCGAATGGTGACATCACATCTCCTGAAAAAGCAAAATATGTTCTTGATTACACTAAAGCTGATGCCGTAATGATTGGAAGAGCAGCACAAGGAAGGCCATGGATTTTCAGAGAAATTGAACACTTTCTAAAAACTGGAGAACATCTTCCACTTCCTACTATTGAAGAAATTCAAATCACCACCATTAAACATGTTCAAGACTTATATGCATTTTATGGAGATGAAAGAGGACTAAGAGTAGCTAGAAAGCACATCTCATGGTACACAAAAGGTTTAAAAAATTCAGCTCAATTCAGAGCATCAATGAATCAAATTGAGAATTGTGAACTACAAATTGCTGCTATTAATTTCTACTTTGACGGCTTAAAAGAGTTTTCCAAATTTATACCTTATGACGAACCTGAAAACGAACCTGACATGGTACCAGCTTAATGAATAAAAATGGCTTAGCTGATAATATTGAATCTCTTCTTGATCAGTATTTTAATGATTTAGCTGGGGAATCCCCAAACGACTTATATGATCTAGTATTAGCCAATGTCGAAAAACCGTTGTTATTATATGTAATGCATTACGCAGAGGGAAATCAAAGTAAAGCAGCTGAGATACTTGGGCTGAATAGAAATACTTTGCGAAAAAAATTAAAAAATCACAATATTGATACTTAAATTCAATGATAAAAATTAAAAGAGCTCTTATAAGCGTATCAGATAAAAAGAATGTGGTTGAGCTTGCCAGGTTATTGGCGTCTGAAGATATTGAAATACTGTCAACTGGTGGAACCGCCAAACTTCTTAGAAAAAATAAAATTCCTGTAATTGAGGTTGAAGAATATACTAACTTCCCTGAAATGCTAGGTGGAAGGGTAAAAACACTTCATCCAAAAATCCATGGAGGTATCCTGGGTATTCGAGAAGATAAAGACCATATCAAAACAATGCAAGAAAACAATATTCCTCCAATAGACCTAGTAATAGTTAACTTATATCCCTTTGAAAAAACTATTCAAAATCCCCATTGTAGTCTTGAGGAGGCTATTGAGAATATAGATATTGGAGGGCCTACCATGATAAGAGCTGCTGCAAAAAATTATAGATCTGTTGCAGTTCTAACTAACCCTGACGATTACAATCTTTTAGCTGAAAAATTAAAAGATAAAAATGGCATGTTAGACAAGGATTTCCTTTTTGATCTTTCTAAAAAAGCATTTTTACACACAGCAGAGTATGACGCTGCCATTAGCGCATATCTCAACAAAGATTCTGACGAGAATTTTCCAAAATTAAAAATACAAGTTTTACATAAGGAATTAGATATGCGATATGGTGAAAATCCGCATCAAAAAGCAGCCTTTTACTGTGATAAAAATGTACCAAATTCTAGTTTATCTAACTTCTCTCATCTTCATGGCAAAGAACTATCTTTTAATAATCTTAATGATGCAAATAATGCATGGGAATGTGTTAAGAGTTTTGATCAACCTACCTGCGTGATTGTTAAACATGCAAATCCATGTGGGGTATGTTCTGCTTCAACAATTGACAATGCATATCTCGGAGCATTTGCAACTGATCCAACCTCAGCCTTTGGAGGTATTATTGCCTTCAATAAAGAAATTAATGAAGCAACCGCTTTGCTAGTTATGAATCAATTTGTTGAGGTACTTATTGCGCCAAGCTTTTCCGATGAAGCAATGCGAATTTTTAAAAAGAAAGATAACGTAAGATTACTGTCTGTACCCATAGGTCCTGAAAATGATTTACATGATTATAAAAAAATTGCTGGCGGATGGCTTGTTCAAACGATAGACGACCATAAACTAGATATTAACAAATGTGAGGTGGTTTCAAAATTAAAACCAACAAAAAAACAGTTAGAGGATATGTTGTTTGCATGGAAAGTAACACAATTTGTAAAATCAAATGCTATTGTTTTTTGTAATAAAGGTCAGACTCTTGGTGTGGGCGCAGGACAAATGAGTAGAATCGATAGCACTAAAATTGCTGGTATAAAAGCACAAAATGCAGGACTTAGTTTAACGGATAGCATTGTTGCTTCAGATGCATTCTTCCCATTTCGAGATGGAGTCGATGAACTCGCAAAATATGGGGCTAAATGTGTTATCCAACCTGGGGGAAGTTTGAGAGACAAAGAAGTTATAGAGGCTGCAGATGAACATGGATTGGTAATGATCTTTACAAAAATTAGACATTTTAAGCATTAATTAAATGATTGCGCTGATAATTGGAGGTGGGGGAAGAGAACATGCACTTGCATGGAAAATAGCGCAAGCGCCCAATGTAAAAAAAGTATATGTGGCTCCTGGAAATGGCGGTACAGCCAGTGAAACAAAAAAAATTGAAAATATTCCTTTATCAGATTTTAATGAACTCGCTAAATTTGCCAAAAAGAATGGAGTCGATTTGACGATTGTTGGTCCTGAGCTTCCGCTAGCTCAGGGAATAGTAGATCTTTTTAAAGAACATAACTTAAAAATATTTGGTCCATCAAAACAGGCAGCCCAACTAGAGAGCTCAAAAGATTTTGCAAAAATATTCATGACTAAGCATGGTATACCCACCGCTAAATATGAAACATTCACAGATATTACATTAGCTAATAAATACGTAGAAAAAAATGGAGTACCCATTGTTATTAAAGCTGATGGATTGGCTGCTGGTAAGGGAGTTATTGTTGCCCTAACCAAAGAAGAGGCCCATCAAGCTGTAGACACAATGTTAAGCCAAAATAAGTACGGTGATGCAGGAGCTCGAATTGTAATTGAAGAATTCTTGGATGGTGAAGAGGCAAGTTTTATAGCAATTTGTGATGGAGAAAATGTTCTACCTTTAGCATCAAGCCAAGATCATAAAAGGCTTCAAAATAATGATCTAGGTCCAAACACAGGAGGAATGGGAGCTTATTCCCCAGCACCAGTGGTAAATAAGGAAATTCATGAAAAAATAATGAATCAAATTATTCTCCCAACAATGAAAGGTATGAAAAAAGATGGAGTAAAATTTCAAGGTTTTTTATATGCCGGAGTGATTATAGATAATAATTGCAACATTAAAACGCTTGAATTTAATTGCAGAATGGGTGACCCTGAAACACAACCCATACTTTTCCGCTTGAAAAGTAATTTATTTAATATTCTTATGGCTGCAGAGAGTGGAAATCTATCCAATATCAAGGCTGAATGGGATGATGGATATGCCATTACAATTGTAATGGCAGCACATAATTATCCCAACAAACCGAGGTTAGATGATCAGATATATAATATAAATAACATTGACAATGATTGCTACACGTTTCATGCTGGTACCAAAAAAGTAGGTGACAAAATTTTCACATCAGGTGGACGCGTTCTTGGTGTAACTGCCAGAGCAAAATCCTTGCAAGCTGCCAAAGATAAAGTTTATAAACTAACTTCCTCAATAGAGTTCAGTGGTGCGCAATATCGAAATGATATCGGACAAAAGGCACTCATTAGGTCTAGTGAAAAATAATAGATTATTTAGGTACCTCAAGTCTGGAGGCATTATTATTTACCCTACTGAATCCTCCTTTGGCATTGGTTGTGACCCCAGTAACTTAAAGGCCATTAAAAAGATAATGGTCATTAAAAAAAGAAATGCTAATAAAAACTTTATACTAATATCTGCATCGATTAAGAATACTAAAAAATATATTCTACAGTTAACTGGAACGGAGTTAAAAAAAGCTAATAAAAAATGGCCAGGGCCACATACCTGGATAATGCGATCTCAACATAATTGTCCAAAATGGCTTAAAAAAAATGATAAAGTTGCTCTAAGACTACCAAGTTTTAAA
The DNA here is from genome assembly GCA_938084195.1 of uncultured Methylophilaceae bacterium. The sequence goes on along the minus strand of CALKDJ010000069.1, from coordinate 12,853 downwards.
CCTTGTCAGGATTTATGTGCATCATTAGGTATTGCTCTAATTTCAACTAGTGCAAATATAAGTGGTAAAAAATCGTTAAAGAAATATAGGGATGTGTGTCGACTTTTTTATAACAAAAGCAAAATAATGAAAGGTAGAATTGGTTATAGTAAGAAACCATCAACCATACAAGATTTACAAACGGGAAAAATTATTAGGTCATGACTCTCACGCATGAATCAGTAAACAAAGACCAAGTAAAAGATTATTTGATAGATTTACAAAATAATATTGTTGGTACCATTGAATTAGTAGATGGAAAGAATTTTCTTCATGATTCATGGCAGCGAAAAGAAGGTGGTGGTGGTACAACCTGTATTATGGAGAATGGTTACATTTTTGAAAGAGCGGGGGTTGGTTTTTCGCATGTTGTTGGATCGAAACTTCCTAAATCTGCTACTGATGCTCATCCAGAAGTAGCTAATAGAAAATGGGAGGCAATGGGGGTCTCGCTAGTCTTTCATCCAAACAATCCATTTATTCCTACAGTGCATATGAATGTTCGCTTCTTTGTTGCATCTAAAAAAGGATATCCTGATATTTGGTGGTTTGGTGGGGGAATGGATTTGACGCCATACTACCCGTTTATTGAAGATGTAATTCATTTTCATCAGACAATTAAAACTGCAATAACACCCTATGGGCAAGACCTTTATGTAAAGTTCAAAGAGCAATGTGACGATTATTTCTATTTAAAACATCGAGATGAGCCCAGAGGTGTAGGTGGTATTTTCTTTGATGATTTTAATGAAAAAAACTTTAATCACTCATTCAACCTTACCAAGTCTGTAGGTGATAATCTCCTTAACGCATACATGCCAATTTTACAAAAACGTAAAGATATATCGTATAACAAAAGGCAAAAAGATTTTCAGCTATACAGAAGAAGTAGGTACGTAGAATTCAACCTACTCCAAGATAGAGGAACACTATTTGGTATCCAATCTAAAGGGAGGGTAGAATCTATTCTTATGTCTATGCCCCCTCTTGTAAAGTGGAGTTACGACTGGGGCCCTGAAAAAGATAGTGACGAAGAAAAACTTTATACAAAATTTCTCGTTAAGAAATCTTGGGTATAAAACTATAGATCTAAAATCCATCGCACCATCAAATTTAACTCATCATTTGTAATGTTGGGATGAGACATCATTGGTATATTTCCCCAATTTCCACTTCCACCTTTTTTAATTTTTTGTGCAAGTATTTGTTGGTTGCTAATATTATTTTCATATTTGTTGGCAATATCAATAAAAGAAGGGCCAAGAACTTTTAACTTAACACTGTGGCAGGCAAGACAACCATTCTTTTTTATCAGTTTTTTTGCATCATTAGCCAACCCATTATGTGTAATGAATACCAAAATTGTAATTAATGAAGATACAAATTTTTTCATACTCGATTAGTTATAAAATTTAACTAAAAGTTCCACCCTACTTTAAAGGCTAATCAAGCAAAATATATGTTAAAAAAAATAATTGTTCTTAATAATCATGAACTGAATACTCGGTTGCAATGCTATGGGATAACTGGGGATAGACTACAATAGAATTTTCAAGTGTATTTGCTGTTTCAACACAGACCATTCTGCGCCACTCATCTTTTTCTCCCATGTCCCCCATCTCAACTGCATTGTCTTTTCCAGGCGTCCATATTACTGTGGAATTGCTATTTGATTTTTTAATTGTTATAACTCTATTAAATTTTTCATCCTCAATATAACAATCATTACTAGTATTTGAATACACTCTATCGAATGCCCCTTTAAAAGTAATCGCATTTTTTTCTATATTACGATTAAAGTTATCAAATTTGTCGGTATAAACTGCATTCTCTAGACCTGTAATCTTGATATTTTCGATATCTGAGATATAAAAATAAGTATGATAGCCTTCACCAATAGTAAATGGATTATTTGATAAATTAGTAGTTTTTAAATTTAAATACAGCGTATGTCCAACGATAATAGTAAGCTCAAGATCATAATCGTATGTCAACTGTTTAGTCGCAGCTTCCGTTGGTAACATTTTTAAAATAATTTTTACTGCGCCATTTTTAAGCTTTACACAATCCTCAAGTTTCCATGGAATAACTCTTGCAAAACCATGATTACAAAAAGATCCATCAGTAGGATGCTGACCAAACCAAGGCCAACATATAGGAACGCCACCCCGTATGGATCGTCCTTTTTCATATCTGGCATTGGTTGAAAGCCATAGTACGTCATGTGCAGTTGATTTTGGTCTCCACCAAACAACGTGGCCACCTTGAAGAGCTATTTTTGCTTCAGCTAAATCATTATCAATTTCAATATACTCCAGACCGTTCTCGTCTTGAGTAACTTTCATTATCTCATTGGTCATTTTGAGCTTTTAACTTCTATTTGAGCTATATCCCTTACTGCGCCCTTGGAAGCACTTGTTGCCATCATTGCATAAGCCTTTAAAGCATCTGTTACCCTTCTTTTTCTAGGTTGGGGCTGCCATTTATTTTCCTTTTTTTCCATTGCTTCTCGTCTTAATTTCAGCTCATCATCACTAATTTCCACATTAATCGTTCTATTTGGAATATCAATATTTATAATATCGCCCTCATTAACAAGTGCAATGGCTCCTCCCTCTGCCGCTTCTGGCGAAACATGACCAATACTAAGGCCTGATGTTCCACCCGAGAATCTTCCGTCAGTTAATAGGGCGCATGACTTCCCGAGTCCCTTTGATTTTAGGTAGGCTGTAGGGTAAAGCATTTCTTGCATTCCGGGACCACCTTTAGGGCCCTCATAGGTTATGAGTACAATATCACCTGCCACCACATTATCGCCCAGTATGGCGTCGACTGCTGCATCCTGTGACTCAAACAGTCTTACTCTACCTTTGAATTTCCAAATTTCCTCATCGACACCAGCAGTCTTAACGATACAACCATCAACCGCAATATTTCCATAAAGAACAGCCAAGCCACCATCTTTACTATAAGCAAAATCTTTACTCCTTATACAACCTTCTTTACGATCTAAATCTAAAGATGGCCATAACTTTTCTTGACTGAATGCCTCAGTGGTTCTTATTCCTCCAGGAGCAGCTAGATAAAAATCTTTGATATATTTTTCTGCTGTGGTGACAATATCCCACTTTTCAATTGCCTCCCCTATGCTGGTATTATGCACACAAGGTACATTATTATTGATTAAATTTGCTCGCTTTAATTCTCCCAAAATTCCATAAACACCTCCAGCACGATGAACATCTTCCATGTGATATTTTTGGGTCGCTGGAGCAACTTTTGATAAACAAGGTACTTTACGAGAGATGCGATCAATATCTTCCATTGTAAAGTCAACCTTAGCCTCTTTGGCAGCGGCAAGTAAATGAAGGACTGTATTTGTTGATCCACCCATTGATACATCAAGGCTCATTGCATTTTCAAAAGCCTCTTTTGATGCAATATTTCTGGGCAAAACATTGTTATCATCACCCTCGTAGAAACGTTTAGTTATCTCAACAATATTCTTACCTGCTTCTAAAAAAAGAGATTTTCTGGCAGCGTGTGTAGCAAGAGTACTTCCATTTCCAGGTAAGCTTAGGCCAAGCGCCTCAGTCAAACAATTCATCGAATTGGCGGTAAACATTCCTGAGCAGGAACCACATGTGGGGCACGCAGAATTTTCTAAATCTTTTAATTCTGTTTCTGAAATAGATAAATCCCCAGCACCAATCATTGGTGATACTAAATCCACCTTTTGAATACCTTCTCCCCAATTTACCTTTCCGGCTTCCATAGGTCCGCCTGAAACAAATATAACTGGAATATTTATTCGCATCGCAGCCATCAACATGCCTGGTGTAATTTTGTCACAGTTAGAAATACATACCATTGCATCTGCCCAATGTGCATTTACCATATATTCCACACTATCCGCAATTAAATCTCTACTGGGAAGGCTATACAACATACCATCATGTCCCATAGCAATTCCGTCATCTACTGCAATAGTATTAAACTCTTTAGCAACACCACCATGTTTCTCAATTTCCCTTGCAACTAACTGTCCCATATCTTTAAGATGCACATGTCCTGGAACAAATTGTGTAAATGAATTTACTACAGCAATTATTGGCTTATCAAAGTCATTTTCAGACATACCTGTAGCACGCCACAATGCTCTGGCTCCTGCCTGATTTCTTCCATGTGTAGTTACTCTTGATCTATAGGCCGGCATTCATTTTCCTTAATGTTATTAATTACATTTTAACTTATACTTCTATGTATTATGTTTATTCATCCCCAAATTGATCCTATAGCAATAAGTATAGGGCCTTTAAAAGTTCATTGGTATGGACTTATGTATTTTTTTGGTTTCTTAAGTTTCATATATCTTGGGAAAAAACAAATTGTTACCAAGCCTTGGTTTAACCTCAACGAAAAAATGCTTGATGATACCTTTTTTTATGGTGCACTTGGCGTCATCCTCGGAGGAAGACTTGGATACGTTTTATTTTATCAACCAGTATATTATATTACACATCCAGATGAAATATTTGCATTTTGGCATGGTGGTATGTCATTTCATGGTGGCTTAATAGGAGTTCTTATTGGTATTTATTGGGCAACCAGAAAATATAAAGCCAATTGGCTTCATACTATGGATTTTATTGCTCCCCTTGTTCCTCTAGGACTATTCTTTGGTCGCATTGGAAATTTCATTAACCAGGAACTATGGGGGAGACCAACTGAATTATTTTTGGGCATGATTTTTCCAAGCATAGATGATACCCTCAGGCATCCATCTCAACTTTATGAGGCTTTTTTTGAAGGCATAGTATTGTTTCTTATCTTATGGATTTTTTCATCTAAAGAAAGGGCTACAGGACAAATATCGGCACTTTTCTTAATCTTATATGGTTTCTTTCGATTCTGTATCGAATTTACAAGAGCTCCCGATTCCTTTTTAGGCTACTTTTTCTTTGATTTGACTATGGGACAACTCTTATCTATACCGATGGTTTTGGTTGGTCTTTGGATTTTTAATCGCAGTAAAGTTTAATTAGCAACACCGATTTATGCCACTCCATTTTTCTTCTAATTTTTTTAGATAATATTGTTGCCTAGTCATTGGTTCCTTTTTTTGATGCTTTTCACAGCTTTGGTGATGCTTTAAATAAATATCATAAGCATCATCTCCGCTAATAGTTCTAATGGCACTCCATATTTTTTTAAAATTAAACATTAGCCACCTCTTTCAATTCATAATCTTTTTGTTTTGTAGCTATCCTTAATACATCAAATACAACTATCCATAAAATAGAAACCAAAAATATAGTTATTCCGGTATCAAGTTTTAGATTAAAAATTAACTTTTCTAAAATATCAATCTCATCAGAGGACAGGTTGCCTTCAATTATTTTATTTGACATAGATTGGGCTGATGCAAGAAATCCTATACGAATATCATCACTAAATATTTTTTGATAAGCAGCTGATGTTGTAATAATTAACAGCCAAGTTAATGGAATTGTAGTTATCCAGGCAAATTTGATTCTACCGGTCTTAATGAGTATGGCTGTTCCAACACTTAAGGCAATTGCCGCTAGCATCTGGTTGGCTATTCCAAATAATGGCCATAGAATATTAACTCCACCGTTAGGGTCAATAACACCAATGTATAAAAAATATCCCCAACATAAAACAACAATAGCACTTGATAATATTATGGAAGGCAACCATGATGTTTCCCCTAATTTGGGGTGTATGTTACTGAACATATCCTGAAGCATAAATCTTCCTACCCTTGTCCCTGCATCCAATGTCGTGAGAATAAATACAGCTTCAAACATAATTGCAAAGTGATACCACATTGCCAATAAATGCTTCCCAAATGCATTGGCAAAAATAGTTGCCATGCCAACGGCTAAAGAAGGAGCGCCCCCCGTACGAGCAAATAATGTAGATTCTCCTACATCAGAAGCTAATTGGTTCATTTGCTCTAGAGAAACTGAGAATCCCCATGAATTAATTTTTGATATAACTTCTGATGGTTCATTCCCAACAATACCAGCAGGGCTATTGATTGCAAAATAAATTCCAGGCTCTAATACACATGCTGCAACGATTGCCATAATTGCTACAAAAGATTCCAATAACATACCCCCGTATCCAATCATTGGAATGTGCTTTTCATTATCAATTAACTTGGGGGTAGTTCCAGATGAAATCAAAGCATGAAATCCTGAAATAGCTCCACAAGCGATTGTGATAAAAACAAAGGGGAATATACTACCCCCAAAAATTGGTCCTGACCCATCAGAGAATTGAGTTACAGCTGGCATTTGTATCTCTGGTTGTAAAATTGCAATTGCTATAGCAAGAAAAATAATGGTACCTAATTTCACAAAGGTTGATAAGTAATCTCTAGGAGCTAATAACATCCATATTGGAAGAACTGCTGCAGCAAATCCATAAATAATAATAGACCAAGCCAAGAAAAGACCTCCGTGATCAAAGTAAACTCTCAAAGTTTCTGACTGGTCAATTACGCCGCCTAGATACACTGCCATTAAAAGTAAAGTTACTCCCAATAGAGATGCCTCAAGAACTCTTCCAGGCCTTAAAAATCGCATATAAAAGCCCACCAATATTGCGATGGGGATAGTGGCAGCAACTGTTGAAGTTGCCCATGGACTGTGTTTCATTGCATTTACAACTACTAATCCTAAAACAGCAATTAAAATGATCATAATTACAAAAGTGCCAATAAGTGAGGCAACACCGGCAAGCGGACTTAATTCCTCTTTTGCCATTTGTCCTAAACTTTTTCCATTTTTTCTGACCGAAAAAAAAAGGATTGTCATATCTTGCACTGCCCCACCAACAACAGCTCCAATAAGAATCCAAATTGTGCCGGGTAGGTATCCAAATTGTGCTGCAAGTGTGGGGCCAATTAGTGGTCCAGGTCCCGCAATTGCTGCGAAATGAATACCAAACAATACCCATTTATTTGTTGGTACAAAATCTCTATTGTTACTTAGTCTTACCGCTGGGGTTTCCCTAAATTCATCAAGAACAAAAACTTTTGTGGCAATCCATGCAGCATAAAAGCGATATGCAACCATGTAAATGCAGATTGCAGCAGTAATAAACCAAATGGCATTTATGGATTCTTCTCTTTGTAGAGCAATAAGCGCAAAAGCAAAAGCTCCAATTAATGAAATAATAATCCAACCAATTTTTTTCATAAAAGCATCACTTGTATTTTTTTAAATTATTAAAAATATATTTTACTCTTTGGAGTCTCAGGTTTTTTTGGGACATAGGAAGCTATGTTATCAATTATTTTTTGTGTTGACCATAATACTGCAATTGCATCCAAGATATCATCGTCAGCAACATCCTTACTTGAGAATTTTCTTCTAACATCATCAAAACTAAAAGATGGGTAGTAGCCTTTGATTAATTTAAGTCGCTTTTTTCTTCCCTCGATGGTTTTTTTACTATCGATTAAAACCTGCATATGGTTCATAGCCATAAAGCTTAGTTCTGGATGTATCTCAAAAAGTTTTTTATTAGAAGCTTTATCAAGGTAAATTTTACGTGCTTCTTTTATCTTATAAAAGATGTGCCATGTTTGTTTTGAAATTTTTTTTCCTTCCTCGTTATAATTAATTCGACAGGCGTCGAAATAGGTTTTAGCATTTAATGTTTTAATTGCTGGAGGAGAAAAAATTGTAGATGCTCGTCGGCCTAAGATTACTCTTGCCTCTTTTTCCGCCATTCTTGTTCCCTTTTCATGAAGCTCAAGTGGGATGTCAATACCCACAACTGCAGATTTTTTAGTAAAGTCATTAATACTATCTAAGGATTCAATTAGCATGAAGTTTATGGTTTTATTATCTTGTGATTGAGCAACAAACCATCCAGATTTACATCCATCAATACCAAAAATTGTATCCATATTTGCTATAATTTAATCTTTCGAATACCTTATACTATCTTAACTATGCTTAAAAAGAAGATATTACTTGGAGTGACTGGAAGTATTGCTGCATATAAGACTGCAGATTTAATAAGGCAACTGCGTCAAAATGATTATTTTGTACAAGTAATTATGACAAAATCTGCTAAAGAATTTATCACCCCCTTAACTTTGCAAGCATTATCTGGAAATCCTGTACTTGAGAATATGTGGGATTCATCTGAAGGTAATGGTATGGCTCATATCAATCTATCCAGAACTGCTGACTTAATATTAATAGCACCATCTTCAGCAAATTTCATTGCAAAACTTGCGCATGGTAATGCCGATGATTTGTTATCTAATTTATGCCTTGCTAGGAAATGTCCACTTCTTGTGGCTCCAGCTATGAATGTAGAGATGTATGATAATCATGCAACCCAAAGAAATATAAATACTATAAAAAAGGATGGGATTTTGATTTCTGGTCCTGAAAGTGGGGAACACGCCTGTGGCGATCATGGCATGGGAAGGTTTATAAATTTTGAAACTTTGATGCTTGATGTAGAAAAATCGATGGTAAAAAATTTATTTAAAGGTAAAAATATTTTGATTTCATCAGGTGCTACTTTTGAAAAAATTGACGAGGCAAGAGTCATAACTAATCTTAGCTCAGGATTAATGGGATTAAATCTGGCTAAAGCTGCCTATAAATTTGGCGCTGAAGTTACCGTTATTAAAGCTAAGAGTAACTACAATTTCCCATCCTGCATAAAAACAATAGAAGCTGATAACCATAGTCAAATGCAAAAGTTTGTTAATGCTGAAATTGTGATGAGTGATATATATATTAGCGCAGCTGCTATCTCAGACTTTAAGCCTAAACCTGTATACGGAAAAATTAAGAAAAAGTCCAAAATTACGATAGACCTATTAAAAACTGAGGATATTCTTGGAACAATAGGATTAAAGAATAAAAATACTTTTTTAGTGGGATTTGCAGCGGAATCGGAAGATCTGGAACAAAATGCCAGGAAAAAATTAGTTGAGAAAAGATTAGATATGATTGTAGGCAACCTCATAAAAGAATCAATGGGAAAGACAAGTACAAAAGTGGCTATTATCGATAAAAGTGGGGAAATAAAATTACAAGTGGGTACTAAAACAGATTTATCTTTAATGATTCTTGAACATATATTTAAAATTTACTCGAAAGAAAAAGAAAATGAGCTTATCAATTGACTATAAAATTCTAAATCCCCTAATCAAGGAGCATCTACCAAGTTATGGTTCTGCTGGATCTGCAGGACTTGATTTAAGAGCCTGTATAGAAAAAGAGTTAGTTATTAATCCAGGTGAAACTGAGCTTATCCCTAGTGGTATTTCTATTTATATAAAAAATCCAGGCTATGCAGCTTTAATTCTTCCTCGTTCTGGACTTGGACATAAACATGGGATTGTTCTTGGAAATCTTGTCGGCTTAATAGATTCTGACTATCAAGGAGAACTTCTAATTTCTTGCTGGAATCGTGGAGACAAGGAATTTATTATTAACCCGTTAGAGAGGATTGCACAATTAGTCCTTGTTCCTGTTTATCAAGCTTCTTTTAATTTAGTAAATGATTTTGAAAGTTCTGAGAGGGGTGAAGGTGGTTTTGGGAGCACAGGAAAAACATAAAAAAGACTTGAAAAGACAGTGCTTTATATGGTTTAATAAGCGTCTTTTTCAAGAAATACTAAAGGTAATTTAAAATGACTCGAGAATGCGAAGTAACTGGTAAAAAACCTGTTGCAGGAAATAATGTATCTCATGCTAACAATAGAACTAGAAGACGTTTCCTTCCAAACCTACAGAACCGTAAATTCTGGGTTGAAAGTGAAAATCGTTGGGTTTCTATGAGAATTTCAAGTGCTGCACTAAGAACTATTGATAAACTTGGTATTGATGCAGTCATAGCAAAGATGCGATCTGAAGGTAAAAAAATCTAAGGAACTATGATGAGAGAGAAAATACGTTTAAATTCAACCGCAGGTACTGGGCACTTTTATACCACTACTAAAAATAAAAGAACCATGACGGAGAAATTGGAAATAATGAAATTTGACCCTAAAGCAAGAAAACACGTCTTGTATAAAGAGAATAAAATTAAATAAAATTCTATTTTCTAAAAAAACCAGCTTAAGCTGGTTTTTTTTAGTCCTCAATTTATATTATCATTTTTATTAATATGAATAACTCTTTGTGGGAAAGGTATCTCAATATTTTTTTCAGTAAATTGTTTCCAAATTTCCTTATTAATATCAGATCTAAGACGATAGGTTCCTTCTTCAGCATCTAAGATAAAGAAAACAAGTTTGAGATCGATTCCACTTTCACCAAAATTCATTAAATATACAGTGGGTTCTGGATTTTCTTTTATAACTCGCTCTTGAGCATTACAACAACTAAGCATAATCTTAGTGGCCTCATCAACCGATGAGTTATAACCAATTTGGATATCAATAGCCACTCTTACTTTACGATCTGAAGATGTATGATTAACTATATTTTCAGCAATCAAAGTTTCATTCGGGATAATAACCTCTACACCATCTAACTTTCTGAGAACTGTGTAACGCGACTGAATTGAGTTTACAATTCCATAGTGCTCTCCAATTGTCAAAATATCACCAATCTGTACAGATTTATCTAATAAAATAGTAAATCCTGAAATATAATTGCTTGCAATTTTTTGCATACCAAAAGCTAGGCCAACACCAAAAGCACCACCAAACACTGAAAGAAATGTAAGGTCAAGTCCTATTGTGTCTAATGCAATAACAACAGCAATGACATAAAGTGCAATACGTAAAACTTTATTAATCATTACTCTTCCATTAAGGCTCAACTGATTAATTTTCATTAATCTATTTTCTATAAAACGGCCCAAAGTCATTGCAACAATAATTGATACAAAAATACCTATAAGTAGTTGAATTACAAGTAAAATAGAGAAATCTTTTTCTCCAAAACTGAATGTAATTGATTCAAGAGTATTTAGAATGGGTTTTAATATGCCGAACAAATATAGTGCAACAAAAATCCATAAAATAAAACTTAAAATATTTTCATAAGCGTTTAATAAAGGATTTGGTTGGAGAATATATCTTACTAAGTAAACTACCAATCTAATAAGAATTAATGCCATTGCCAATATTTGCGCGATATCTAACAAATTTGTATCTTGGTATACATTTAAAATATAACTAGATATTAAAATAATAATTGAAAAGATAATTGGATTAACAATTTTGCTAAAAGCATCTCCAGCAAATTTCCAATTTCCTTTACTTGAATTAGCTATTGATGCAATTGACCATTGATGTAAGAAGAAAACTATGATTCCTGAGGTAATAATAATACCTAATTCCATCAGAGTGCTAAAAGATAATAAAAACTCAAGATTTAAATTATTTTTTAAAATTTCAAATTTATTCATATAAGTACTATAGCAAAACTAATGTTGCCAATCCTAAAAATATAAAGAAACCTCCACTATCTGTCATTGCTGTGATCAATATACTTGATCCAACAGCTGGATCTCTACCAAATTTACTTAATAAAAGTGGAATCATGACTCCCATAACAGCTGATAAAAGTAAATTCAAAATCATTGCACCTGTCATCACAAGTCCTAAATATATATTCTCATAAAGAATAAATGCAAAGACACCAAGTACACTTCCCCATAAAATTCCATTAAGTAATGCTACCCCAAGTTCTTTATAAATTAATCTTTGAATATTTGTTAAATTTACCTGACCAAGGGCTAGCCCTCTTACGATCATAGTAGTAGTTTGATTACCTGAATTTCCACCAATTCCGGCCACTATAGGCATTAAAGCAGCCAAGGCAACAACTTTTTCAATGGAACCCTCAAATACACCAATAACCCTAGAAGCGACAATAGCAGTGACAAGATTAATCGCTAACCATGCCCATCTATTTTTTACTGACTTCCAAATAGATGAGAATAAATCTTCCTCTTCTCTTAAGCCAGCCATTGATAGTTTTTCATTTTCTGCATCTTCTTTAATAAAATCAACAACTGCATCCACTGAAAGTCTACCAATAAGCTTATTTTTTTTATCTACGACTGGTGCCGTTATTAAATCGTATCTTTCAAAGGCATCAGATGCTTCCTCAGCTAAATCGTCAGGACCGAATAATACAAGTTCTGATGACATAACATCTTTAACTTTAGCCATTTGATCACTTACTACTATAGCCTTAAGTGAAAGGATGCCTAAAATAATACCATTTGAATTAACAACAAATAATTTATCTGTATTGCTAGGTAATTTTCCTAATTTCCTTAAATAATTTAAAACAACCTCAAGATTTACGTTGTCACGAATAGTAACAACATCATAGTCCATTAAGGCTCCTACTGTACTCTCTGGATATGATAAAGCTGACTCGAGTCGCTCTCTATTTTGTACATCAAGACTCTCTAACAAATTTTGTAAAACATCTTCTGGAAGATCCTGGGCGATGTCAGCTATTTCATCAGTATCTAAATACTCTGCAGCAGCTAATAACTCAGTAGAATCCATGTCTGCAATCAATGTTTGCCTTACTGCATCTGATACCTCAACAAGAATATCACCATCATTCTCTACCTTAACTAAATCCCAAATAATTAATCTTCCCTCAATCGGTAAAGATTCTAGTATGTCTGCTATATCTGCTGGATGTAAGTTAGCGAGCAAACGCTCAAGTTTATTAATATTTTGTTTATTTACTAAATTTTTAATGATTTTTTGTTTTGGGGCGTCTTGTTTCTCTACCAAAGTCTCAACAATTTTATGCTTCTCAAGCAAATTATT
>CALKDJ010000068.1 GCA_938084195.1 uncultured Methylophilaceae bacterium | reverse complement strand
TCCATTGGGTTAGTGTGGCTAACAAATGCTGGCCCCGAGATTGGAAGATGCTGGTCCAAGAAAAATAGAAGTAGAATAAAAAAAATTGTGCATGGAGTCTTAGAAAAATCTATATTTACCGTTTCTACTCTCTCGTTTACGGCCATTTTTTTCGTATACGCTCTCAAAAATTTTTGGCCTGAAGGCGGTGCGAGGATGGGTTCCTTATTCTCCCTAATTTTTTTATGTATGACTGTAATAGTCATGCAATTTTCAAATGCATTTACTGCAGCTGTTAGGTATCAAAAAAAAGAATTTTTTTTAAATAATTCAATAATTGGTGCGATATTGATGTTGGTCTCGAATTATTTACTAGTACAATACAGCGTGGATATGGTTTTTGTAGGCTATTTTTTAATAATGACTTTTATAGTATCTCCATGGGTCTACTGGATATACAAAAGACATATTTTTTAAAATTAATGGAGTGATGAATGAGTAATTTAAAAGTAATTAAAGTAAATGCAGAGAGATCTGTTGCATACGATTCACTCGACCATCTTGTTTCATGGGGAACCTCTAGAGATAATAGTAAAAATAATTATTTAATTTTTAACTTCAGTGCGTGATTTATAGGATATTAATATGAGATGCAGGGTTTGCGATAGTCAAAGGCTTGAATTGGTAATAAATTTAGGAGATCAACCATGGTGCAACCATTTTTTAACTTCAGATGAGGTCGGTCAAGAGCCTCACTATCCATTGCATGTGCTTTATTGTTTGGATTGTTCGACTTCTCAGCTTAGCTTCACGGTTGGCAAAGAAGTTATGTTTGGAAACCACACATACCTATCAGGTGTTACAAAAGCGCTTTCTTCGCATTTTCGTGGTGTAGCAGCCGAAGTTAATGAGCGATTTAATTCGAGTGGTGACACTAAGTCAATATTGGATATTGGATCAAATGATGGTACTCAGCTGAAGCACTTCATCGATTTAGGTTGGAATGTTTTGGGCGTTGAGTCCTCTAAAATCACCGCGGAAATAGCAAATGCTTCAGGAGTAGAAACGCTCAATACCTTCTTTAATTCTGAAACAATAAGGATTTTGGATAAAAAATTTGATGTCATTAATGCAGCGGGAGTGTTTTTTCATTTAGAAGAGCTCCACTCTGTAACCGAAGGTATTAAGATTGGATTGAAAGAGGAAGGCGTATTTGTGGTTCAATTCTTATATATGAAAAGCATTATGGAGAATGATGCTTTTGACCAAATTTATCATGAGCACTTACTTTATTACACGTTAAAAACTTTACAGACATTATTGCAAAGACATGGTTTAGAGTTATTTGATGCCTATTTAGCCCCAATTCACGGCGGTCAAATGATTGGATTTGTTGGTCACCCAGGGGTAAGAGAGAAGTCTCAAAGACTTCGTGATTTGGAGCGGAATGAAACTGAATCTGGATGCAATGCTATTGAGGCTTATCAGGCATTTGCAAAGCGGATTGAGTTAATGCGTGAAAAAAATCTAGCCTATCTTGAGAGAGCTAAAAAAGACGGCAAAAAGGTTTTTGGTATGGGTGCACCTGTAAAAGGGAATACGCTTTTAAATTACTTTGGGATTGGGCCAGACTTAATTGAATGTTTGCTTGAAAAAAATACTCTAAGAAGAGGTTTATTTTCACCGGGGAGGCATATACCAATCCTAATAGAGGGTGAAGTAGATGTAGTCCCAGATATTTACTATGTACTCGCTTGGAATTTTAAAAAAGAAATTTTAGAAAATAATAAGAAATTACTAGACCAGGGAGTTGAATTTTTCTTTCCCGTAGACCCAAAATGGAGCGCCTAATGAAAATATTTGTAACTGGAGGCCATGGCTTTTTGGGTACGGCTTTAGTAAAAAAATTAACCCTTCAGGGCCATGAAATAGTAGCACCAACATCTAAGGAGTGTGACCTCACTTACGGACAATCTCTTTCAAAGTATACCGAAAAGTATAATCAGATTTACCATTTGGCTGCTTGGACGCAGGCGGGCGATTTTTGTCTTAAACATCCTGGGGAGCAGTGGGTGATTAACCAAAAAATTAATACAAATATTCTTTCATGGTGGGCAGAGCAACAACCACAAGCTAAGATGGTTTTTATGGGTACTAGTTGTGCATATGCGCCTGCCTCAAAGCTTGTTGAAGAAGAGTATATGAATGGTGAGCCAATTGATAGTTTATATACCTATGCAATGACCAAAAGAATGCTTTTGCAAGGTGCTAGAGCGCTTCAAAAGCAATACGGATTGAAGTGGTTTTGTGCTGTACCTTCAACTTTATATGGTCCAGGATATCATACTGATGGACGTCAAATGCATTTCATATTTGATTTAATCAGAAAATTACTTAGAGGAAAAATTTTGGGGGACGAAGTTATTCTTTGGGGTGATGGATATCAAAGGCGAGAGCTTGTATATATAAACGATTTTATTGAAACACTTACAAATCTAAATCGGATTGTCGAAAATGATTTAGTTAATATAGGGTCTGGTAGAGATTTTTCGATTCGTGAATTTGCAGGAGAAATTTGCAAAATTATCGATTATGATGAGCAACTTGTCCAGTATGACAAAACAAAATATGTTGGGGCACAGTCGAAAACCCTATCAATAGATAAATTGCATGAGATATTACCAAGCTATAGAAAATCATGTATCAGCCTAAGCGAAGGTCTGGAGATTGTTGTTCGCTGGTTTGAAAGTCATCCCCATATAGTTTTGAATGAGAATGGATGATATAAGGTTTATCAATCAGCCTATGCCTCAAAAGCCTGGAGTCTTTCATTCGATCATGCCAAATTTTTATGGGTATGGTGGCCATCAGTATGGCTATAACCTATCTTTGGGCCGTGCTCTTGCGAAAGCAGGATGGGTTCACCAAGCCTTAATTCCAATTGATAATTCAATGGATCAACTTCCACCTGGGTGGATAAAATATTTAAACCTATCCCTTAAGCATGAAAATAAAAATAAAAATATTTATCAAAAATTTCTGTTGTTTAAGTCAGGAATTTTTAATCTAAAAAGATACTTTAAGACTGAATTATTAAAAAAAAACTCGGAACAGGTTTTTTTTATTGAGTCCTTTTCGATTTGGCAATTTATTATTTTTAGTATGGCGGCAATAAATATACCTAAGGGAGAAGCTTCTTTTTGGATATTATTTCGATACGGCCCTTCTATTTTATTAAGGCATATTTTGTTATATAGAGGTTTCATTAAAGTTTTGCGTTTAAGATTTGGCTCAAATGTAAAGTTGGTTACTGACAGCGAGCTTATAGCTTCATCTTTAAAACAGAAAATTGGATTTGAGTTTTTAATTTTCCCAATTCCACATACTGAAGCAAACACAAGCATTCCCCCATTAAATTCGATAGTCAATTCTGATTTGACACTTTGGTGGCCCGGTGAGCCTAGACTTTCTAAAGGCTTGGATATAGTTAGGAAAATTTCTCAAATGGAAGTCGATTCAACGCTTGCCATGAAATTAATTGTGACAAAAAGTTCAATGATTGAGCCTAAGGCTAAGGGCATTGAGATTGAATTAACCGAAGATATTTTGACGGAGGCGAAGTACAGAAATATGTTTAATCGATGTGATTTTTTTTTATTGCCATATGATAAAAAAATATATGGGGAATCTACCTCGGGAATATTTGTGGAGGCAATTGTTGCTGGAAAAATTACCCTAGTGTCAGCCGATACTTGGATGGCATATGAATTAAATAAATTTAAATTAACTGAATTGGTTATTGATTGGGGTGATAAAAATTTATTTGGTAGAATTGAGGCTATCTATTTAAATCCTCAAATTCGTATAAAAGTTAAAAAAATGCAAAAAGCGTATTCTAATTATCATAATGAATTAAATATGTCTAAAATTCTTACTGGATTATTGCCTTAATGAATATAGGGATTGACGGAAGAGTTCTTGTTGGAAAATTGGCTGGTTCGGGTCGTTATGTATTCGAAATATGTAAGCAGCTTGATTCTCTCCTACCGGAGGCTAATTTTTATGTATTTTCTTCTAGCCCAGTAAACAAGCCCTGTGAAAATGATCGTTGGCATTACTGTGTAGATTCTTTTCCATTTGCCTCAAGACTTAAACCTGTCATTTGGTTGAAATTAAGATGTGGATTTCTTGCTCGAAATATTGATCTGGATTTCTTTTGGGGGACTTCGCATTTTTTACCATTTCTTAAAAGAGATGTCACAACTATCCTAACCGTCCTTGATCTAGTGGCAAAACTTTACCCAAAAACTTTAACATTTACACATTGGCTCTCCCATTTTTTATTTTTTGCCAAGGACATTCTTCGTGCAAATTACATAGCAGTAATTTCTGAGGGTACGGCTGCACGGCTATATTCTTGGTTAGGACGTAAAGCGGATATTATTGTTAAGCCTGCAATATCTGATTTTTGGTCTCTTAAGCTAGATAGTCATGAAGAAGAATCCTCTTTGGCTACCCTTAATATTGAAAAAAAATTCATACTAGCTGTTGGCACTCGCGAGCCTAGAAAAAATCTAAATGAACTTATTAACGCTTTCATAGAACTTAGAGAAGTAGGTTTATTGAAAGAATATCAGCTAATAATTGCAGGCGGTAAGGGTTGGCTTAGTAGAGAGCTTTCAAATGAACATGCAATGTATGTCTCTCATAACATTAAATTTCTAGGTTTTGTTTCTGATGAAGAGCTCAAAGCCCTTTATTCTAGATGCGCATTATTTGTTTTTCCATCCATTTACGAAGGTTTTGGAATTCCTATTATTGAAGCTATATCGTCGGGGGCAAATGTTTTGGCAAGTGATACACCGGAAACTCGAGAGGCGGGGGGTGATCAGGCCATATATTTCTTGACTAAGACAGGTGTCCTGCAATCTTCAATAATTAAGGCCTTAAATGAGAATTCTAATACCAGAGGGTTTGCCCCTCCGATATGGCGAACTGAAGCTGAAAAATTCTCGAAATTCATTCTTCAAGCCCATTTAAAGCAATGAAATTGAGTTAATTTTTATGAAAATTTTTTCGGCTTCAACTTTACTCTTTTCCTTGGCAATAATCCTTATTCCTGTTGATCGTTTTCCTTTTGGAATGTGGATCCTTAGGGAATTTGGGGCTAGGCCTACTAACTTCATATTATTAGTAATTCTATTATT
>CALKDJ010000067.1 GCA_938084195.1 uncultured Methylophilaceae bacterium | reverse complement strand
ACAAAAATGATTGGAGATTGGATTAATTTTTAGAGGAGGGAAACCATCTTTATTGATGTAATTTATCGATGCACCCATAATTTCTAAAGAATCTACAAGATCTTTTATAGGACGCTCATGCATCCTATCTACGCCAGAAAGCTTATAGTGCCCGTTCATTAATGCAAGGACTGCAGTAAGAGGCCTAAAAGCCGTTCCTGCATTACCAAGAAATAACTCACAATCTTTAACAGGGAATGATTTGCCTGATCCATAAACTATAAGATTATCTTCTGTTTTTTCAATTTTAACCCCCAAACTCTTCAGAGCTGCAATCATGTGTTTGGTATCATCAGATTCTAGATAATTCTTTAATACCGTTTTATTTTTTGATAAGCTGGCCAGTAAAATTACTCTGTTAGTAATACTCTTTGAACCAGGCAGTGTGACTTCACCCTTTACGCATGAGAAACCTTTGAGATGATGTTGTTTCACTTCTGACTTTCTATCCATTCCGATCGTGTGGTGCTTGCTTTTATAAGATATTGATCTAGCTCATTTGTATTTTCTTCTTCAATTAATTCGATGATTGATGATATTTCACTTTGGTAAAGTTTTAGATCGTTTAGGATTGCCCTCTTATTTGCTAACGAAATATCTCGCCAAACCTCAGGCGAGCTTGCAGCTATTCTTGAAAAATCACGAAAACCACTAGCTGCAAAATTAAGTAATTGATCCTTGTTACTTTTGTTATTTATTAAATTTACTAAGCCAAAGGCTAGCAAATGTGGAATGTGACTTACGGTAGAAAAAATCTCATCATGTATTTCGGGCGTCATATTTGATACTCTTCCACCAAGGCTAACCCAAAATTTTCTTAAATAATCAATTGTACTGTCTAATGAATTATCATGGGGCGTAATGATGATATCTTTATTTTCAAAAAGCTGGGAGTTTGCTGCGCTAGCCCCATGTTTCTCTGACCCAGCAATTGGATGAGAGCCAATAAATTGGTTAAATTTATCTTTGAGACTTTCATTTGCAGCAGCCATCACATCTGACTTGGTACTCCCAACGTCCGTTATGACTGACCTTTCGTTTAAGAAGGGGTATATATCTGCAAGTATTTTTTTGGTTTGTGCTACAGGTGTAGCTATAATAATTAAATCGGTTGATGCAATCTCTTTTGACGCTTTCTCAATTGCAACATCAAGCATTCCAGTGGAGACATCTGAGGATAGTGATGTTCCACCACTTCGACCAACACCTATAATTTGATCGAAAGATTTTTTCTGCTTAATTTTAAGCGCAATGGACCCACCAATAAGACCTACACCAAAGATTAATATTTTTTTCATTTTGCACTTATTTTTTTAAAAGAAAATTGTATCATGCCACTAGTTAGAAGCCTCTTGCCATGAGCTGTCAATCATTAGTTCATAGGGTTTAAAATTAATCTTATACCTCATTTTATGACTCTGGTTAATCCAGTATCCAAGATATAAATATGGTACCCCGTGATTTATGCAATAATCTATTAACCACAGGATGGAAAAAGTGCCAAAACTATTTTTTTTATACGTGCAATCATAAAAGGTATAAACTGCAGACAAGCCATCCTCTAATAAATCTATGATAGAAATCATTACTAATTTATTATTAATTCTAAATTCTATAAGCTTACTTTCAACATTACTTCTAATTAGAAATTCATTATAGTCAGCAATGTCGTTTTCTGACTCATTTTGTGAGCGGTGACGATTATTTTGGTACTGAGTATAAAGTTCGTAGTGCTCTTCATTGAATTTTAATGCAAGTACTTTAGCCTGAATATTGCTATGCGTCTTTTTTACTTTTTTTTGTGAACGGCTAATTGAAAAATTATTCACTGATAATCTTATGGGTATACAAGCCTGACAATTTCCACAATGAGGCTTATAAACATATTGCCCGCTCCTCCTAAATCCTTGTTGAATAAGATTACTGTAGGCTTTATTGTTGACTTTTTTGTATGGGGTAGCAACTAGCGATTGGGCACTTTGGTGCTTAATGTAGCCACAACTATATTTTGTTGTCACATAAAATTGGATGCTATCAAGCTCTTTGTTATTTGGAAAGCTCATGATTAACTTTATTCATTGTATAGAGTAATTCTAACTGATTTGTTGGATTTTGTAGTAAAGGTATAATTTTGAATAAGGTTTTTATCTACAAAAAAAGGATTATCTTTAATGTCTTTAATAAGACTTCTTCTAATTTTTATAATTTCGGCGACGAGTTTTCACTCTTACGCTAAAGATAGCTCTATATATTGGGAGATAACCTCTCCAAAAGGGAATAAGCACTTTCTATTTGGAACTATTCATATTGATGATAATAGGGTGACAAATTTTCATTCCAAAGTATTGGAAGGGATTAAAGCATCTAATATATTTTTGATGGAAACAAATGAGATTCAAGATTTCAAAATTCTTTTGACTAAAACTCCTCTATACGAAAAAGAATTATCACAAAAAGAATTAGATCAAATGAAGTCTCTTGCATATTTTCACACCATGCCCTTTGAGAGGGTCATGATGATGAAGCCATGGCTTTTAGCAGTAATTTTTAATTCGCCCAGACCAATCACTCCCTTTAACCAGGATAATTTACTAAAGACAAAAGCTGCTGATGCATTACTAATAACAAAAGGATTGGAGTCTGTTCAGGAGCATTTTAGTGTCCTTGATACATTTTCTTTGAGAGACCAGATGAGAATGTTAAAGAAAGTATTAAATCGAAATGAAAGTGATAAAGAAAAAGACTATGAGTCTTTGGTGGCAGCCTACCAAACAAATAACCCAGCAAAAATTTTGGAGCTCGATGAAAAGGTTACTAAAAATATTGTATCGAATGGGATGTGGAATGATATGAAGAAAAAATTATTAATTGATCGTAACATACTGTTTTTTAATAGAATTTTAGATTTAGAAGAGGATAACAAACTGTTTATTGCTGTTGGAGCATCCCATTTATCTGGTAAAAATGGTTTACTTAATTTATTTGTCGATGCAGGCTATTCACTAAAGCCATTACCTCCATTTGTTAAATAGATGACTAAAGCAATAATTAATTCGACTGAAAATTCTTTTTTTAAGAACCTAAAAAAGATTTATAACAATAAAGCTCATAGAACTAATTCAAAGAAAACTATCCTTGATGGACCACATCTCATTCAAGCTTTTATGGATAGTGGGGGGGAAGTGATTAGCTTGGTTGCTGATGAATCGGTCATCTCTAATGAAATCAATTTAATCATAAAAAAGAATTTAAATAAGAATATTGTTACATTGAGTCATGAGTTATTTACTAAGATTTCTGGACTTAACTCTGTTACTGGATTAATGGCATTGATAGATATACCAGCTGATAGGACATACAAACGAGAAAGTGGCTTACATCTGCTGCTTAATGATATTCAACATCCAGGAAATCTTGGAGCTATTCTGCGTACCAATGCAGCATCTGGAAATAGCTTAATTTTTTTATCTAAAGGAAGTTGCGATTTATGGGCACCCAAAACTATAAGAGGTAGTCAAGGGGCACAATTTTTTCTTAGATGCTTTGAAAACCAAGATCTTTTCGCACTAATAGAAAGCTTCAACTTTCCTACATATAGCTTAAGCATGAACGGTGATTCAATATTTAATCACCAATTTGATAGGGATGTAGCAGTCATAATAGGAAATGAGGGCCGTGGAATAGATGAAAGACTAGAGCAAAAAGCACATAAAATTTTATCAATACCCATGCAGAAACATATTGAATCGTTAAATGTGTCTGTAGCAGCTAGCATTGTTATGTATGAATATTCTCGACAACTTCAATTGAAGTAGATTTGGGTATATGGTTGATCGACCATTTTTTTATAGCCTCAGGAATTATTTCTTTGATATTTGATGAAGCATATTCAGGCAATATAGGTTGCCCTAAGAATTTTAATGCTTCTACCCATAAAGCTGTTTCATTGCCTTGAATTGATATTTTATCCCCATGACCTTTGCTGAGTTTTTTTTGCTGTTTTGTCGCTGCAGGAATATGTAAAGAAATTGGAAAAGTAAAGCCTAACAGTTGGTGAAGATATCGTTGTCGGGGAAGTGAATTGATGAGGTCATTTCCTCTACACAAATGGGTAAGTTTATCTAGATAATTATCTACGACAACTGCTAATTGATATGCAAAAATTTGGTCAGACCTTTTGATGATAAAGTCACCAATATCATTTGCTAATTTTTGTTTAATTTTACCTTGTACTAGATCCTCTATCATTAAAAGAGAATTATTTACTTTAACCCTATAAGCATTCTTCATAGAATCTGTATGTCCCATGTTGCGGCAGGCACCATTGTAAATGATACCATCCAATCCATTTTTCCCTGACGCATGTATGGTTTTTCTTGAGCAGCTGCAAAGGTAGAGGTGATCATTCTCTTTTAATGTTTCAAGATAGTATTGGTAGAATTTTATTCGCTCACTTTGATGAGATAGTTTATCATCCCACTCCAGGCCTAAAAGCTCCAAAGATTTTAAGATTGAATTTTCAGCTCCTTTAGCAACTCTAGGCTGATCTATATCATCTATTTTTACTAACCATTTACCTTGATGAGCTTTAGCATCTAAATAGCTAGCAATGGCAGTTACAACAGAACCAAAATGAAGAGGACCAGAGGGGGTTGGAGCGAATCGACCAATATACATAATTAATGTAGTTGGGGGTAGGGAGGTATGTGCCAGTGAGACATTTTATAGCCAGTTAAGGTAAGTTGGCAATGGAGCCTATTTTCCTTATTGGTACTCACATAAAAAAAGTAGATACGCTGAATAGTAGGCCAATTTTCTTCGGTTCTGACTATCCTTATTTTTGTACAATGAACGGTATCATCAAGTAATTGAAGTTTAAAATCATTTGCTATTCGTGTACCTGACTTAATAGCTATTTCTCTTTTTGTAGTCGTATCCCACCAAAACCAGACTATAAGAACAATAATACCTAGAATAAAAATATCAAACATATCTTTATGGTAAATGTTTTTTTAAATAATGAGAAATTGTTGGTACTTGTATGGGGAAATACTTTATTCTACTGTCATAAAAGAGGAGAAGGGACCACTACCGAAGGCAATAACTTTGTATTGATCAGTAACTCCTTTATCTGACATCTGCATACTACTTGCTTGATTGACTCCAAAACTAATTGTGAAAGAACTTGAATCTGGTTTTACTTCAACTGGTGTTGAAAAAACTTGTATACCAAATAATCGATCAGCTGTTTTAACAGCATTCACGAGTCGATCATTTGAATCGGTTACTAAGTAAGCGGTTATGGTGCCACTTTGAACATTGACTGGACCATAGTTGTATGTCCCGGCTCCAAAGGCGTCCAGGATTTCAGTATACATTGCAGGCGCTGCATCTCCTGACCCACCGCAGCTAGCATAAGGAGTTGGATCTGTAGGAGACCCACTAAAATCAGAGGTATGTTCGGTAGCAGCAAGTGTCCAACAATAATTTCCAGTAGCTGATGTATC
>CALKDJ010000066.1 GCA_938084195.1 uncultured Methylophilaceae bacterium | reverse complement strand
AAAACTATTACAAATAAAATTATGATAAATATTTTCATTTTTTCTAAAGCTTTTTGAGTGGAATCTAAATCTTTTTTTATATTAATATTAATCGCATTACTTTGTTTTAAATTTCTTAGTAGGGTGGGTATTTCTGGGAGTATGTTTATAATATTTGGAATATCTTTTTTAATATTTTTAAATATCTTTTTTGGGCCTGTTTCTTTTTTTAACCAACTTTCTAAAAATGGTCTAGCTGTTTTCCATAAGTCTAAATCTGGATCAAGATCTCTTCCAAGACCCTCAACATTTAAAAGTGTTTTCTGAAGCATAGTTAATTGCGGTTGAATCTCCATATTAAATTGTCTTGAGGTTTGAAATAATCTAATTAAAAGTTTTCCAAATGAGATTTCTTTAAGAGGCTTATCAAATATTGGCTCACAAACTGAACGAATAGCATTTTCAAATTCATCAACAGATGTTTCGGGAGGTACCCAACCAGACTCTACGTGTACTTCAGCGACACCTCTATAATCTCTTTTAAAAAAACATACAAAATTTCTAGCTAAATATTTTTTATCCTCCTCATTTAAAGATCCCATAATACCAAAATCGAGTGCGATATATTTTCCATCTTTTCTGACTTGAATATTTCCAGGATGCATGTCTGCGTGAAAGAAACCATCTCTAAAAACTTGAGTAAAGAAAATTTCCACCCCATTTTTGGCTAGAAGGGGAATATCTACTTTATTTTTCTTCAATAAAGAAATATTACTGATTGGTATTCCATCCATTCTTTCCATAACCATAATATTTTCATGGCAGTGATCCCAATATACAGAGGGAACAATCAACAGTTTTTTATCATTAAAATTTTCACCTAAATGACTACAATGACCTGCCTCTAATAGAAGATTAAGCTCTGAATCTGTATGCTTTGCAAATTCGGCAACGACCTCCACAGGCTTTAACCTTTTACCATCAGACCATATTTTTTGGATAATAATAGCAACCCATGTTAAAAGCTTGATGTCTTTTTTAACTTGATTTTGTATATCTGGCCTAAGTATTTTGACTGCTATTTCTTGCCCAGTTAACAACTTTGCAAAATGCACTTGAGCTACGGATGCGCTTGCTTCTGGTTGCTGATTAAACTCAATAAATTGTTTTGATAATGTTGTTCTATAAGTTTGCTCTATAATTCTCTTAACTTCTTTAAAATCAAATGGAGGAACTTTGTCTTGAAGTTTAGCTAGCTCATCTGCGATATCAATCGGTAGAAGATCTCTTCTCGTAGAGAGCATTTGCCCAAATTTAACAAAAATTGGACCCAGTTTTTCTAGGGCTACTCGCAATCTTTCACCTCTATTCTTTTGGGATTGTCTAAAACGAATTGGGGCTAAAAAGAATTGTATTATTTTTATTATTTTTGAATTAAAGAACTCATCTAAGCCATATTTGAGCGCGATAAAAATTACATAAAATAATCTAAAAATACTCATTGAGATTTATTTTGTAAAAGCTCATTGATCTTTGCCTCCACCCTAGAGAAACTTTCTTGTATTTCATCAACCCCTGAATTAAATTTATCAACTTCAGCTTTTGTGATTAATATTTGCTTTTCCTCTTGCCAATATTCAACAAAGTTTTCCGCAACACTTTGCAAACTCTTTTTCCCATCTCTAGCAAATGCTCTAGTAATTTTTGTAATTTCAACTGCAGCTATATCTCCGACAAGATAGCTCAAGTCCTCTTCATAATCCCATCGTGCTTTGAGCATTATTTTTGAAAATATGTTTGCTAGATCAACATCTCCACTTACTGTAATGCCCTTTTTTTGTTTTGTTACTACCATTCTTATAAATGCTTGGGAGGTTAATGAGATGGTCGTATCAACATGCTCCTGAATATTACAACTTACTAATTGACCTAAATCATTAACTTTAAATTGGAGCGTAAAAGGTTCAACTTGTAATTGAATAATTTTATTTTTAAACTGAATTAACTCATCCTTCATCCATTCATTTTGAGTAAGTACATGATTTATAATTTTATGTTGAAGATTCATTTATATTTTGTACCCCTTATGAATTGATACAATACCAGCACTCAAATTGATGTAGGATACATTCTCAAATAATTGTTCTTCCATAAGTTCTTTTAGTTTCTCTTGGTTAGGATGTACCCTAATAGATTCTACAAGGTATTGATAGCTTGATTCGTCTTTAGCGAATATTTTTCCAAGTTTAGGGATTATCTTAAAAGAAAATAAATCGTACAGCTTTGCAAGCTTTTTATTGACCTGAGAAAATTCTAAAATGATAACTTTCCCACCAGGAGATAAAACCCTAAAGACTTCTTGGAGAGCAGCATCTTTATTAGTCATATTTCTCAATCCAAATGCTATGGTTACACAGTCAAAATAATTATTTGGGAAAGGAAGTGCCTCTCCGTCACATGCTATAGCGGGAATAATTTTCCCATGGTTTATGAGTTTTTTTTGACCCTCATGGAGCATTGCAAAATTAATGTCAGTTTGAAATACCTCAAAATTCTTATTTTGTTGACTAAATGCTAGGGTTAAATCAGCAGTTCCTGCTGCAATATCTAAAATTTTTGCGTTAGCTTGAAGAGAGGCAGTTTGTATCACAATCTTTTTCCATACTTTATGCAGACCGAGAGACATTAAGTTGTTCATGAGGTCGTAATTTTCGGATACAGAACTAAATACCTCTCCAACCTTTTTTGCTTTGTCGTCTCTTTTGATAGTATTAAAACCAAATTTTGTATCTTTAGTTTTCATTTACTATCCTTTTGTAACCAGCTGCATCAAGTTTACCAGTGTATTCGAGCCATAAACTTTCATAGTTTTCCGCTAAGTGATATAAATATGCCCACGAAAAAATTCCAGTATCATGTTCATCTGAGAATATAATTTTTATTGCATAATTGCCAACTGCCTCAATGTTAACAATGCCAATATTTTCCTTTCCAGTTTGAAGTACTGCTTGATCGGGGGAATGTCCTTGAACTTCTGCAGAGGGAGAGTGAACCCTTAAGAATTCTGCAGAGAGCATACATTCAGTATTATTATCAAAAAAAATCTCAAGAAGCTTTGATTCTTGATGAAGTTTAATTTCAGTTGGAGTGGGTGAATTCGCCATTAATGTATAAAATATTTAAAAGCGAATTTTAGCAGATTGTTATTAAAATCTAAATTGAAGAATCAGGAATCATTAATGCTTTAAGCTTCGTTAATGCATTTTGTTCTATTTGTCTTATTCTTTCTGCTGAAACATCAAATTTTGCAGCTAATTCATGCAGTGTTTCAGATTTATTACTACTGAGCCATCTGGCT
Organism: uncultured Methylophilaceae bacterium; assembly: GCA_938084195.1. Next base: position 938 of record CALKDJ010000066.1, on the reverse strand, counting down.
TCGACAATAGCCCTACTTCTGTCATCAAGCTCTTTTAGGGAATGACGGAGAAGGGAGAAATTATTTTCTTTAGTTTCATCTTGCTCAAGTTGATCTGAAGGATTGAGGGAGTCATCTTGTAAATAAGAAATAGGTTTGTAATGATCATCTTCAGATTCATCGTCAGAATAATCAATAGCAATTTCTCTACCGTTTAAACGATATTCCATCTCCCTAACTTCCTCTTCTTTTACTTTAAGCTCTTCTGCAATAGATTTAATGTCTTCCGGTTTTAGGGGTTGAAGGGTTTTCCGAAGACTTCTAAGATTAAAGAATAACTTTCTTTGTGCTTTTGTGGTTGCCGTTTTAACAAGCCTCCAGTTTTTTATAACATATTCTTGTATCTCAGCTTTTATCCAATAAATGGCAAAGGAAACCAATCGAACACCTCTATCTGGGTCAAATCTCTTAACTGCTTTCATTAAACCTATATTTCCCTCTTGAACTAAATCCGCATGAGGTAAATTATACCCACTGTAAGAACGCGCTATTTTCATAACTAGTTTAAGGTGTGAGAGGATTAATTTCTTTGCAGCCTCAAGGTCGTTATCTTTCTTAAGACGATAGGCAAGTTCAAGCTCTTCCTCAGCTGTGAGGGAAGGAATTTTTCTAATTGTCTCTTGATAGATATTAAAATCATCAGAGATATTTAATGTGGATAAAGATAAGTTATTCATAATTTAAGTATGTATTTTAGCACTCTTTACCATAGAGTGCTAATTCTAATGAAAAGTTCCATTTAATACAAGTAGTTAGAAGTTTTTTTCAATTTTTTTTAAAGATTGTGAAGCTGCGTAATATGATGCTAATAGTCCAATTATCATGGATAAAGCAGCTAAAAGTTGATACTCGTTTAACGAAAGATTGTAAAGCACGATTGATCCTCCTAAAATATGTTC
>CALKDJ010000065.1 GCA_938084195.1 uncultured Methylophilaceae bacterium | reverse complement strand
GTGCAAAAGTTTTTGCATGCGCGAGAAATATCGATAAGATCACTTTAGATTTCAAAGACTACATTGGTAAAAATTTATTAATCATCAAAGCGGATGTTTCTATTGAGTCGGAGATTGCTCAATTTTTTGAAGTAGGAATTAATTTTTTTGGTGGGTTAGATGTTTTAGTTAATAATGCTGGAATTTATGGACCCAAAGGTAATATAGATGATATTGATATAGATGATTGGAAATATTGCTTAGATGTCAATTTGATGGGTTCTGTATATGCCGTGCGATATTCTTTACCAATCATGAAAAAAAATAAAAGAGGAAAAATCATACAATTGTCTGGCGGTGGAGCAACTAATCCAATGCCAAATTTAACAGCTTATGCTGTCTCTAAAGTTGCTATTGTAAGGTTTGTAGAGTCTGTAGCTTTAGAAGTAAAAGAATATAATATTTTCATTAATGCGATTGCACCAGGACCATTAAATACAAGGTTGTTGGATGAAATTCTTGAGGCAGGTCCAGATAAGGTTGGACACGATTTTTATAAAAAATCACTTAATCAGAAAGAGGATGGGGGAGTATCTTTGCAAAATGCTATAGATTTGAGCATGTTTTTATCTTCAAATTCTAGTGATGGCATAACTGGCAAATTAATTAGTGCTATATGGGATGAATGGCAAGGTTGGAATCAGCATCTTGGCGATTTAAGCAATTCTGATATTTATACCTTGAGAAGAATTACGGCAAAAGATCGTGGTTTTGATTGGGGAGATAAATGAAGGTATTAAACACAGCAATTATTGGATGCGGCTTCATTGGTAAAAAGAGGGCAATGGCCCTATCCAATAAATTTCGATTAATTAGCTGCTTTGATACTGATAATTTTGCGTCGACTACATTTGCCAATGATTTTTCAGCTCACTCATGCGGAAAACTTGATGACATTTTTTTGAATAAAGACATCGATTTGATTATCATCGCAACACTTCATGACTCACTTGCAGATTTAACCATGAAAGCCTTGAAAGCTGGAAAGCATGTTTTGGTTGAAAAGCCAGCAGGAAAAAACTATCAAGAGTTAGAGTCAATCCTAGACTATCTTAATAGTTCTAAGTTAAAAGTTAAAGTTGGCTTTAATCATCGCTATCACCGTGCGCTTTTAAAAGCTAATGAGCTTATCAATAGAAACGATTTAGGTGACTTAATGTTCATTCGAGCAAGGTATGGGCACGGTGCTCGGATTGGTTATGATACTGAATGGAGAAGTGACCCTGAACTATCTGGAGGGGGAGAATTAATTGACCAAGGCCCCCATTTAATTGATTTATCAAGAATGTTTTTAGGAGATTTTGTTGATATCAAAGGCCATGCTCAAACACTTTACTGGAACATGCCGGTAGATGACAATGCATTTATGGTTCTCCAAAATAAAAACAAACAAACTGCTTTTTTACAAGTGAGCTGCACAGAATGGAAAAACATGTTTTCCTTTGAAATTTATGGAAAAAAAGGAAAGATTGACATTAGTGGGTTGGGTGGAAGCTATGGGACGGAAAAAATAACATTCTATAAGATGTTGCCAGAAATGGGACCGCCAGAAACTTATTCATGGGAATTTCCGATGCAAGACAACTCTTGGAAAGTCGAGTTAGATGAATTGTATGATGATATTATTAAGGATAGAGTTCCTGCTGGAAACATTAATGACGCATATGAAGCACTAAAGATTGTGAATAAAATTTATAAGGATTCCAACTATGATTATTGTCCGTAGTCCACTAAGAATTTCATTAGGTGGAGGTGGTACTGATTTAGCTTCCTATTATGGAGACCATGAAGGATTTTTGCTCGCTGCAGCAATAGATAAATATGTTTATGTCACAATTACCAAGCCTTTTATTTCTGGTATTTTTCTAAAATATTCTGAGATTGAAAAAATAGATGATGTTGATAAGGTGAAACATAAAATAATTCGAGAGGCTTTGAAAATTTATCAAAAAGATAATCCCCAGATTGAAATTACCACTCTAACGGATATACCTGCTGGCACTGGACTTGGTTCATCTGGCAGCTTTACTACTGCCTTGGTTAAAGCTTTAAATGTTTTCAATCGTTCTCATATTTCTCAGGAAGAAATCGCTCAAGCGGCCTGCGACATTGAAATTAATAAACTAGGTGAGCCTATTGGAAAACAGGATCAATATATAGCAAGTTATGGAGGGATATCAGCGTTTGCATTTCATAAAGATGATTCGGTTGTGACAAGTTCTTTAGTGATAGACCAATCTATTAGTTCTAAATTAGAAGATAATTTACTTCTCTTTTTTACCGGATTTTCGAGAGACGCTAGTTCGATTTTAAAAGATCAAAATGACAAGTCTAAAACTAAGAATTTAGATATGATTAATAATCTGCATTATGTTAAAGAGATTGGCTATAAAAGCAAAATTGCGATTGAAAATGGCTCGCTTGATGATTTTGGTCATCTAATGCATGAGCATTGGCAGAATAAAAAAAATCGCTCTAAAGGGATGTCAAATTCAGAAATTGACTTATGGTATGAGGATGGAATTAAAGCTGGTGCAATAGGCGGTAAGGTGGTAGGTGCCGGAGGCGGAGGATTTCTGATGTTTTATACAAATGATCCCGAAAAGCTTCGCGCTTCGATGAGAAGACATAATCTTGAAGAAGTGCGCTTCAAATTTGATTTTGAAGGAACAAAACTGCTTTTTTCATAAATTATGCAAACCGTTATCCTTGCAGGTGGACTTGCCACCAGATTGAGACCTATTACAGAAAAAATTCCAAAAGCTCTAATTGAAATCAATGGGATCCCATTCATTGATTACCAATTAAATTATCTTAAAAAACAAGGAATAACAAATGTTGTCTTGTGTACAGGTTTTCTTGCAGAACAAATAATTGATCATGTCGGCAATGGCTCACGTTATGCATTAGAAATCGTATATTCAAATGATGGTGAAAAATTATTAGGAACTGGTGGGGCTATAAAGAACGCCATAGAATTTCTAGAAGAAGATTTCTTTATTTTATATGGCGATTCATTCTTACCTATTGATTTCACCCCAATATATGAAAAATTTATTAAGAAAAAATTTCCTGCATTGATGACAATTCTTGAAAATAAAAATCAGTGGGATAAAAGTAATGTTATTTTTGATGGAAAAAAAATAAATTTATATGATAAAAAAAATTTTTCAGATGATATGAGTTATATTGATTATGGTTTATCATTATCAAAAAGAGAGATTTTTATCAAAATTACTAATAATATTTTTGATATAGCAGAAATTTTTACTTCGTTGTCAAAAGAAAATCAGCTCGATTTTTATGAAGTAGATCAGCGATTTTATGAAATTGGATCAAAACAAGGAATTGAAGATTTTTCAAATTTTGCTTTAAAAGAATTTTTATAAAAAGGATTTATTATGACCTATTCAAAAAAACATTTGGATGAAGCAATTGAGATAATCAATTTAATCGATGTAGATAGAATTGAAAATGTTGCTAAATTATTAGCTGAAGTTAAAAAAGAACA
>CALKDJ010000064.1 GCA_938084195.1 uncultured Methylophilaceae bacterium | reverse complement strand
TCTCATAAAGCTTAATCACACCTTCCATCACCGCATATTTTTTAGAATAATTAAACTTTCTGGTAAGGTCATATGCATATTTAGATGCCTTGCTCATAAGTGAATTGTATTTTGGATTATTCATCATAAAGTGAGGGGAGATCGTGGCGGCTTTGCTCTTGAAAATCTCGATTTCATCTTGATTATTTTCATCCAGCAAAGTGACTTGATAATTACGCTTTGCAAGTTGGTAGGCTAAGCTAGAACCTGCAATGCCTCCGCCTATTATCAGAGCTGTTTTATCGTGAGTACTCATATAGAATTTCTATAGCCTGGCTTAGTGATGTGTAAATGAATATCGCTGATTACTTTTTCTTCAAAACCTCCCTCACAATATGCAAAATAAAATAGCCACATTCTTAAAAATTTATCGTCAAACCCAAGCTTTCTAATTTCCCTTTTATTTTTTAAGAACTTCTTTCTCCAGTCAGCTAAGGTTCTGGCATAGTGATGACCGATATCTCTAACATCATTAATCACTAAATCAGTTGTATTTGTTAAGCTATTTTGAATTGCTGTAATTGAAGGTATACAGCTTCCTGGAAAAATATATTTTTGAATGAAATCAACTGAATGGATTGCCTTCGAATATCTTTGATCTTTAATTGTTATTGCTTGAATAAGGGCATCACCGTCATCTTTGAGAAGTTGGCTGATAATTTTAAAATATTCATCATAGAATTGATAACCAACGGCCTCAATCATCTCAATAGAGACGACTTTGTCATACTGCCCCTTTAGTAAACGATAATCTTTTAATAAAATATTTATTTGCCTACCTAATCCTGCTTCTTTAATTTTTTGTTTTGCGAACTTATATTGTTCGATTGATATAGTGGTTGTCGTAACCTTGCATCCATAATTCTTAACTGCATATATCGCAAAGCCGCCCCAACCTGTGCCAATTTCAATGATATGATCAGTTTTTTTAAGTTTTAATTTTTTACAAATAACGTCTAGTTTATTTATTGCCGCATCCTCTAGGCTCGTTTTCCTAGTTTTATAAATTGCTGATGAATACATCATATTTTTATCTAGAAATAAACTAAAAAAATCGTTACTCAAATCATAATGACGGGAAATATTCTTCTTGCTGCCTCTTACTGAATTTTCATTGAGCTTATGCATAACTTTTAAGAAGGGTTGAGATAGAAGAGTAAAAAAGTTTTCAAGCTTATCTTGAGCTTCTGTATTTCTTGCAAGAACTCTAATGACATTTGTTAGATTTGAGCTGCTCCACTCACCTCTAATAAAGGATTCACTTGCCCCAATCGTTCCTCCAAGAATGATATTTTTATAGAAAACGGAATCTAAAACATTAATTTTTGCTGAAAGATTGCCTTGCTTACCATACTTGCTAATAGATTCACCATCCTTAATGATGATATGTCCATCTTTAATCTGACTAAGTCTTTGATGGGTTATTTTTTTATATAAACGATTCATGTTAAGAGTGTGGATAAAACCTTACTTTCTTTAAATATAATATTAACGCATTCCAATAGATACTAATAATTGCTTTGATGCCCATAGGAAATGATAGAAATAAGAGCCTATTAAGAGCATAAGTGCTCCATGCCTGATTTGTCATTTTTAAAGTCGCGTTGAAGTATTTTTCTTGATTCTTCGAACACTCCATTGATATAAACAGAAAATCTCTTGGTTCAGTAAACTTCCATTTATATTTTAAATCCATCGGAAGAAATGGTGAAACATGAAAGTCTTTTTTAAATTCAAATACTTTTGTTCCTCCCTTTATTTTCCGACAATCATGGACATAAGCATGTCGCTCTTCCCAGGGCGTATTTGTTATATGAGAAACAATTGCAACCAATTCTTTTTTTTTGTTATAGCAATAGTAAAAACTAACAGGGTTAAAGCAGTAGCCAAAATACCTAAGAGTAGTAAGGAGAAATATTTTACCCTCTATCTCGACTTTTAATTTTTTAGCCAGTAACTTGACAATTTCACTCTTAAGTGATTTTTTAGAATCCCCAAAAAAATCTTTTCTATAGAAAGAGGCTAAATTAAATTTCTCGTAACTCCAAAAGATATTATGACTAAATGCATTTTTAATATCATCGATATCAAGAAATAACATAGTGGAAGCATAGTTAAAAGAATGTTGAGCATCTTTTTTTCTTGAATGTGAGATTGTCCCTTTATAGATTGAATGCATTAGATTATTTGATGATGCCTTCAAAAATTTTAACTGCTTCGTAAGCGCTTTTTACTCCATCCTCATGAAACCCCTTTCCCCAATAAGCACCTGAGTAAAAAGTTCGATTCTTACCAGAGATTATTTTATTCTTCAGTTGAGCACTGATACTCTCTTTTGAAAACTTCGGATGTGTATATTGTAATTTTTTAATTACTTTATCTTTTGAAATAGGTTGCTTTGTATTTAAGGTAACCAACACAGCTTCGTTTGTTTTGATGTTTTGTAGAATATTCATATTATATGTAAGTGTAATTGGTGAATCTTCTGGGCTATCAATATTGAAGTTACAAGCAGCCCATGATAGTTTTTTTTGAGGCATGATGCTGATATCGGTAAGAAGAATAATGTCATTTTTTTGGTAGGGCAGAGTTTTTAATATTTCAACCTC
>CALKDJ010000063.1 GCA_938084195.1 uncultured Methylophilaceae bacterium | reverse complement strand
AAGTGAAAGAGAACTTGAATTAGCACAGCATCAATTAAGAGGTAATTTAAGTAAAATACTTATTAATTTACAATCTGATATTATAAATCTCCAGTGTAGATTTGAAGCTAGCATTGATTTCCCAGAAGATGAGATTAAAGATCATAATAAACAAGAAGTAATTGATAGAATTACCTCAATAATAAATGAATTTAAGGATTTAATAGAATATTCTAAAATAAGCTCTGTAGTATCCAAAGGCTTAACAATAGTTTTAATCGGTCCACCTAATGTTGGTAAAAGCAGTATTTTCAATAAATTACTACATAAAAAAAGGGCAATCGTAAACGAATTGCCAGGAACTACAAGAGATTATTTATCAAAGGAATTGTCAATTGGCGGATTTAGGGTTGAATTATTCGATACTGCAGGAATTAGAAATACAGATGATATTTTGGAGATTCTAGGAGTACAAAGTTCTATTGATCTGATTGATTCTGCAAATATTATATTACTAGTTTTTGATTGCTCGCTCCCCTACCCTAACGAATTTTTTGAAAAAATTAAAAGCAACATAAAAAAACAAACAATTATAATTATAGAAAATAAAAGTGATTTAAATTGTACTTTAGAAAGAAATCATTATCCACCTCATTTTTCCATTTTAAGAACTTCTACAAACGATTCGAATTGCTCTGACACAATTATTAAAGAAATAGAAGCAGTGTTATTACGATATTTTAGAACGAATGAATCGTCTTCAATTTTGGTAAACAAAAGGCAAAGCAATCATTTAAGAAATTCATTAGCACATCTAAATGAAGTAATGAATCTAATCAAACTTTCGATTAATGAGGAAATTATTCTACAAGAATTAAAATTATGCATTGATTCAATTAATTTAATCATTGGTTCAAAAGATAACGAGGACATGCTGGATGAATTATTTAAAAATTTTTGCATCGGAAAATGAATTTAGGATTAAGAAGAAACAAAGAAGAACCTTATGATGTAATTGTTTGCGGCGCCGGTCACGCTGGTTGTGAAGCAGCTCTATCAGCTGCACATTGTAATGCAGATGTACTTGTCCTTACAGGTAACTTAGATACTGTTGCGCAGATGAGTTGCAACCCAGCAATTGGGGGTCAAGCAAAAGGACAAATAGTTAGAGAAATTGATGCTTTGGGTGGTGAAATGGCGCTTAATGCAGATCATTCAGCTATTCAATACAAACTATTAAATTCTTCTAAAGGACCAGCAGTCCAAGCACCCAGAGCGCAATGCGATAAAAAGGTTTATCAATTTCGCATGAAACATGTACTTGAACTAAATAATAGAATTAGTTTATTTCAAGGTCTTGTCAGTGGGTTAATTATAACAAAGGGACGTTGTGTTGGAGTTAGAACTAGTCTTGGACTTGAGTTTTATGGAAAATCTGTTGTCGTTACAACGGGCACATTCCTTCGAGCTTTGATGCATGTTGGCGAGGAAAAAGCTAGAGGAGGTAGACTTGGCGATCATGTATCAACAGGCTTGTCTGCTGATTTTAATAATGCCGGCATTGAACTTCAAAGATTCAAAACTGGTACTCCGCCGAGACTACTAGGGAGAAGTATAAATTTTGATAAAATGCAAACCCAATATGGAGACAAAAAACCCACTAGGTTCGCATTCTACGATACCCGCTCAAAAGCAGAAAAGTTCCACGTGGAACGTTCTGGGCGATGGTTCCACATGGAACATTCTAATGAGAACGAAGAGCTTGAACAGGTTACCTGCAGTGTAACCAGAACAACTGCAATCACTGCTAAAATCATTCAAGATAACCTTCACTTGTCACCACTGTACAAGGGTGATATTTGTGGAACTGGTCCGAGATATTGCCCAAGTATTGAGGATAAGATTGTTAGGTTTGGTGAAAATGATGGACACAGAATTCATCTCGAACCTGAAGGTCGAAATACCGATGAGTGGTATGTTAATGGATTATCAACTAGCTTGCCTTTTGATATTCAAAACAAGGTTGTACATTCTATTCCAGGATTAGAGCAAGCAATAATAATCAGACCAGCATATGCCGTCGAATATGACTATGCATTACCAACGCAATTGTCACGGACCTTAGAATCACTGAAAGTTGAATCCTTATTTTTTGCTGGCCAAATAAATGGTAGTTCAGGTTATGAAGAAGCGGCAGCTCAAGGATTAATTGCAGGTATCAATAGTGCTAGAAAAGCTCTCAGTCAGTCTCCAATCATTATTGGGCGTGATGAAGGTTATATCGGTGTCCTCATAGACGACTTGGTGACAAAAGGAACAAACGAACCCTACCGAATGTTCACAAGTCGCGCAGAATACAGATTATTATTTAATCATAGCAGTTCTGAAGTTAGGTATTTAAATAAAATAATTGAATGTCAGTTGCTTTCTGCATCAAGAATATCTGCCATCCAAAAAAAGAAAGAAGTTATTGATCATTACATTAATTTATTTAGCAAACAAAGGACAACGAATGGTAAAACAATATCTGAGGAAATAAAAAGAGGAAATGAAGATAATGTCCTTCCAGAGAATTTTTCGAATTTACATAATGACATCAAAAATGAAATAATATACCAAGTTAAATACGAAGGATATTTAGTTCGTGAATTAAAAAATATCGTTAAGTTAAAAGATTCTGAAAAAATTAAAATTCCTCGCAATTTTGTTTACAGAGGTATTCCAGGGCTTCGAAAAGAAAGTGCAGAAAAACTATCTAAAGTTAAACCTGAAACACTTGCACAAGCAAATCGTATTTCTGGCGTTAACCCATCAGATATAAATGTTTTAATGGTACTTATTTCAAAAAACAAATAATTTTGATAGATGGATTATTTTGCTAAGAAACTTTCTGAACAGAAAGATCGAGAGGGTAGGGTACGCCAGTTTTTTGATTCAGAACTAATTCCCGCACTTAATTCTAAAAATACAATCACATTCGATTTAGAAATTGGATGTGGCCACGGGCATTGGTTAAACCACTATTCCAAGCTAAACGCTTCAAGTGTATCTGTGGGAATAGACTTAATCAGCAAGAGAATTAGGAAGGCTAATTCAAAAAAAATTAAGCAAAATAATGAGAACCTTTTTTTTCTGAAATCAGAAGCATCTGAATTTCTACAATCTATCCCCGAAGATTTAAAAATTTCTAATATTTTTTTATTCTTCCCAGACCCTTGGCCAAAGAAAAGACATCACAAACGAAGATTAATACAAAGCTCTTTTTTAGATTTACTTCAAAGTTGTACAAATGAGAATTCAAAGTTTTATTTCAGGACAGATCATTTAGAATATTTCCAATGGGTAACACTTAAAATTGAAGAGAACCTTTTTTGGAGGTCATTCAACTCTAATTTTCCGTTCGCCCATGATAGCTATTTCCAGCAATTATTACCAAATTTCTCTAGCATTGTTGCATCAAGGGTATAAGTTTGGCTAATAGCCTATATTTCATTACTCTATTTATTGCCTTACCATGAATAATAATAACAATTTTGAAATATCCGCATTGACCTGAGTTAACCAAAACTTATAGTAAACCTTTTTTTAAAATTGAGAACTCCCCTTACAGCTTTAATCTTTTTAGCCGCTTCCATCAAAGCTAATGCAGCAGGTGGCGGTGTCAGTCTCACTTCTGACGAATTAACAAAAGTTGGCATCTTTCCGATTACCAATTCTATGGTTACAAGCTGGGTCGTGTCTTTGTTCATAATCTTCTTGGTTAAAATTTTAGTTGGTAAAACCTCGCTGATTCCCTCCAAGGGTCAATTGATTGTTGAGACTATTATTGAGTCTATTAGA
>CALKDJ010000062.1 GCA_938084195.1 uncultured Methylophilaceae bacterium | reverse complement strand
GAATACAATCACCATTTATACAATGTTATTGTTACAGGTCATGCTATCTTGATGATTTTCTTCATGGTAATGCCTACATTAATAGGCGGATTTGGAAATTGATTTGTTCCTTTAATGATTGGTGCACCAGACATGGCTTTTGAGAGCGACTTGGTTTTTTTTTCTTTTTTTAACTAAATATTATGATAAAAACACCGAAAGTGTTAGCTTATAAAAATAACCCTAAGCTCAAAGGGTGGTGTGAAGTATTTATTAGTCTACGTACAGGAACAAGTTTAAAATGGCTTTATATGAGTCGCTGTTGGCACAAAAGTGGAAGGCAAGTGTGCGATAACACCTCAGCTTCAGAAATCTTATTCTCTCGGGTTATATCTTATCCAAACCCACAGCTAAAGAATTTGAGTCTAATAAATAATAGTTTTACTTCATTATATATATTTAAACCAAGCGGAAGTACTTATAAGTTCAAGAACGTTATACGTAACTTTAGTGTACGTATTAACTTAAGAGATCGTTATAACCAGTTCGAACGAAAAAGTGCTAGGGAAGTTACAGTAGAAAGGCGATCAATAGAAATGTTGATTGAAAAAATCAGGAGTAGTGATGCTTCTTTAATGAACCTTTATAATAATCCTAAATTGCTGAAAAATCTATTCAGCCCACAATGTTTACGTGATATTGAAGAAATTATTAGTGATTATAATCTACTTGTAACTAAAATTGTTATTATTTCTCTTAAAAAAGAGGTCCGTCTGACTCAAAAAAATTTACCGAATGACATAGTGAGATTACAATGTTTGCTAATGGAATCTTTCTCTATTGCTTTATATGCTGTGAATCATATTAAGGTTTCGCCTGGCGGTAATACTGCTGGAACAGATTTAGTTCGCTTTAAGAAAAAATCTGAGTTTTTAAAGGCTATACAAGATACCAGGCTTAAAAACTCCAGGTACGGATTTTCTTCTAAAAGCTTCAAAATTAAAAAAGATCTACCAAAATTCATTCTCGATAACCTTGCTGAAGATTCTAAACTTGCTAAGTTGCAAGCCGACGAATTTAATTTAAAACTTCAGATCGATCTTATTAAAAAAGTGAATATGAAATCTATTCGCAAAAATTATAAGTCTAAAAGTGTTAAAAGAGTGTGGATACCTAAAAGTAACGGTAAATATAGGCCTCTAGGGATACCCACCATCCGTGACAGAATACTACAAAAAATTTTTCAACTCGTTATTTTACCGATTGCGGAATATCAAGCGGATTCTAATTCGTTTGGTTTCAGGGAACAGCGCAGTGCTCACCAAGCCGTAGCTATAATTGCAGACTCAGTAATGAGGTATTCTAAAATTAACCAACCTAATAAAAGGTCTGTCCCCAGTAAAGTTAGCGCTGATACATATAAGAATACTAGTAAGCCTAAGTTTAGAATTAAAGGCGGTAATATAGGCGGTCGTAGAAAGAGTAAAAGGGAATATCATAAATCCTATTATATATTTTCTTCTAAAGAAATAAAGAAAACGAATCCATTACAGTATAAACCCTATGTTAAATATTTAAATGTAGATATTGTAGATTGTTTTCCCAATATATCTCATTCTAGTATTTTAGAATTCACACCAATTGCTGATAAATATCTATTTTTGCTAAAGACTTGACTTAAAGCCCCTGTAGTTGGAACCGAAGCAATTGATTCTAAAAAAATTTCTCGATCTATACCTAAAGCTGGTGTTCCTCAAGGATCAATTATTGGTCCTATTATATGTAATATTGTATTAGATGGCCTTGAACAAGTTTTGTATAAAGTTTGTCTTGAAAATCCTTATTACAACTTAAATTTTAAGCAACAACTATTCGCTAAAAATAAAATTGGTATTGAAAATTTAACTGTTAAACGTGAAACGAATGTTACCTGCTTAAGGTTTGCTGATGATATTTTTATTTTTGGGTTAGTAAATAAGACTATTCTTGAGAAAATTGAAATCAAGCTGGTGGAGTTTCTTAAATCGAGAGGCTTGAGTTTAATTAAATCAACGGGTAACGTTAAAGTCTTTTGTCCAGGTAATTCTTTTAAATATCTGGGATTTGAATTTTGCTTTCCTGATTATAAAAAAAGTCGCGGAAAATTGGATAAAGGTCGTTTCACCAAGTACCGTTGGGATATTACTTCTATGTGTAACCATAGAATATCGGCATATCATAGATCTAATCCTTATATTAAGATTACTACTGAAAAGCTAGCTTTGATCAAAGATAAAGCTCGAAAACTATTTGTCCGAAGTCTTGCTAGTCAGCCTTTAAATGTTATTATAAATCAAAATAATGCTTTAATTAGAGGTGTTTGTAATTATTATAGCATCAGTAGAGAGTGCAGGCTTCAGTTAGATGCATTAGAACCATACTTCTATAGACAACTATGGAAAGTTGTCAAACAAAAATTTAGATCTAAACCTAAAAAAATATCTTTTATTAAATCTCAATTTATCCGTAAAGGTAGATTTATTCATAAAAGGGCTATACAATTAAAGCCATGTGATATAAAACCTAATTCGTCGTTGAATATATCATGGGTTCGTGCTCCTCAAAATTTTTTTGACCTGAATATATACATGGATAAGGAAATTATTGAAACATTTAATAGGTCTAAAAGAATCGGTATTAACTTGCACCCTCTAAATTATTATAATGATTACGATAAGCAAGAATTACACGAAATGCTTATTGAACATCAGGATGGTATTTGTCCTATTTGTCTAGAAGAGTTGAAACACACATCTGCTAAAGAATTGGACCATGAGCCGTCTATATATAAGTTGAGGGAAACTATTTTGGAGCAACTTATTTGTAAATTAAAACTACCCGCAGGCAGTGAGAATACCCTTGTAATTTATGAAAAGCTACTAAAATTGTCAGAAATTGATGTGGAAAATGCTATTTTGTCCGAATTAAGGTCTAATCTATTTCTTAGGTCTGTCCATAGTAAATGCCATAAGACAATTGACCGTGATCTTGGTCTTAAGGAAAAAGCTTGGCGGAAAGTTATTAGAAAAGGAACAAATAAGAAACTTTACAGTGATATTGTTAAATTTCGTGATAATATCAAAGCAATCATCAAACGACACAAAAAACTTTCCAAGGCTCAAACTATGGAAATTTCAAGTAAGAGAAAGAACCCTTATAATAATATACACGGGGACGAATAAATTGTTCATTTATCTCCGTGCTTCCCTGGAAGCTGTAATCCCCAGTGATGGGTTCGTACAGTTTTGGGCATGGATGATCTTAGGATTTGTCTAATGCACCCCAAGAATGAATAATATTAGTTTTTGGTTGTTACCACCGTCGCTATTGTTGCTATTTGCATCCATGTTAACAGAGTGTGGTGTAGGTACTGGCTGAACTATTTATCCACCATTATCAAGTGCAACAGCTCACTCGGGCGGT
>CALKDJ010000061.1 GCA_938084195.1 uncultured Methylophilaceae bacterium | reverse complement strand
CAAATAATTCCTTATCTACTAACATTCTTGGGTTTAAATAAGTGAAATTTATTACTGGGTTTCTTTTGGACCCACTTACTTTGTAGTCAATTGAAATTTTTTTAAACACTTCATAGTTAAATGCTATGTACTTTTCTACATTACCTTTATTTTTAATTCTCTTTTTAAATTTTCTTTCCTCGTTATAGGCATTAGATAGATGTTTTTTCCAATCAGTGAAAAAGTTATTCGCAATAATTTCTGATTGAATGTCCCTAGAATTATTCTTATACATTTCAACCTCCACTTTATTAATTTAAAAATGTTCTCGTTTAATAAAATAGATTTAAAACTTCAAAGGTTACTTTTAATTTTGCAATTTTGAGATGAACTGCTTCGCAAAATGTATTTGTTGGGCTATTTTATTCTTGCTTAACTAGCTCTGTGTTTACTTTATTCATAGCGTTGCTTCTAACCAAAACCCTTAGGTTGTTATTTGATTTGTTAGATTTTGGTTGTCTCAATAAGATAGTAGGTAGTTTTTCTGTGACTATATATGTGTATTTGAGCATTTTATATCTGCCTTGTATCTTACCTCTTCATATATAAGCCCACTTTGACGAATTTCTTGTAAACAGTGGGCTGCAGGTTAAAATAGAAACTTAACATCTTCTTTTCTATTTTTTACCTTCATATAATATACAAAAAATCCGCAATCGCCTTCATATCAAGGGATTTGATTCTCTGAGTTATTTTGTAAAAACTAATGTTTTATAAGCAAAAGATTTATACAACTAACGAATCTGTTTTTAAATACCAAAAACTTATTTAAAAAAATAACCTTTTTATTTTTGACTCTACATTTCCAATACAGGCAGCTCAAATATTGCCTAAATGTAAAAAACTTAAAAAAGGAGAACTCATAATGAGCTTTACAAACCTAAAGAAAGTAGAAGAAGTTAGTGCCGATAACACAATAAAACTTGTTGTATCTAGACTCAATGATACAACCAGCCCTGAAGAAAAAGTCAATGACTCTCTTCATTACACAGTAACTTGCGCGATGAGAGAGGTTCTAGGGTTCAATATTGATAGTAACCTAAGAGACTTTTATGGAAGTGAAGGCTCTAGCAAAAATAAAACTTCAATTCACAAAGAAATTAAGGCTTCTTTTGAAGATAATCCATCACGATTTATTCAAAAAAACTCTGGCTTTACTGTTGTCTGTAGTGATATTGAAATACCACAATCAGATGAATTTGGAATGAAGTCAATCATCTTAACCAACCCTTCTCTGATAAATGGAGCTCAAACACAAGGTATGCTTAAAATAATATCAGCTGAGTATGGCGGGCAGCTTGATAATACAAACGTTAGAATAGAAATCTTAGTTGAAAAGAATCCAGATGTGGTCAGAGATATTGCAATTGCACGAAATACATCAACAAATGTAAGTGTTTTATCAAGGATGGGTGCAAATGATAACTTCAAAGTTTTACAAAAAAACATGCTTGATATTCTTGGAGTTCCTGCAGGTAAAATCCAAATCAGTGAAACTGATGGTGATATACCTACACAGACTCTGCTTCAAGTTATAAAATCTTTCACCCCAACAAGTGTTGAGGATAATTATTTGAAATCAAAAGATATTAAACCCTCTGCAGTTACCGCCTATTCATCAAAATCAGGGGTTCTTACTGAGTTTAAAAAAATGATGGAAAATAAGGAAAAATATGATGATATTTTAAATTATTTCCATACTTTTTCTGGTTACGCATGGAAAGAATTCGAGTCTTGGACTAAAGATAAAGCTTGGCTGAAATTTTTAAAAAAACATCCTAATATAGGTAAATATGATAAATCATCTGATGAAGTCATGATGCAATGGGGAATAATTTGCCCAACACTATACGGCCTTAAAAACTTCTTAGTTGAAGATTCAGGTAAATGGAAAATAAAGTATCCAGAAAATTTTAATAAGGTTGAGTATATGAATCATATTATCAATATTTTTAAAGATAGTAGTAAGGGTAAAAGCGACCTTCAAACTTTTGCTAAAGATAGAGGAACCTACTTTGAGCTGCTAAACTATACTTTAAAGAATTATCTAGTAAGCTAAGATATTTCTTAAATAATCATCTGAGAAAAAGAGGCAGTAATGTCTCTTTTAACTCAATAAAATTTAAAAAAAAGGATAATAATTTTGAGTTAAGGTTAAAAATAAAATAACCCAAAATTAAATTTAAAATGACAAATATAAATAAAATAAAACTGCAGCCACATGCATCGGCAACAATTGATTTAATGAGGTTTAATGGTTATTCACTCGAATTGGCAATTGCTGACATAATAGATAATAGCCTTCCGGTTAATTCAAAAAATATAAACATCACAGTTCAACGTAAAAACAAAAAAAGAAACGACTTATTTGTTCTGATTGAAGATGATGGTGTGGGTATGAACGAGAGTGAGCTCGAGGAAGCCATGGACTTAAGCGCTAAAGATTTAAACTCTGAAAGAGATAAAAATGATCTGGGAAAGTTTGGCTTGGGTCTAAAAAGTGCTTCTTTCTCTCAATGTCTTGATTTATTAGTTATCTCAAAAAGAAAAGATACTGAAATAAAAGCAATGCAGTGGGATCTAAATTTTGTAAAAGAGAATAATGATTGGAGCGTTAATGTTCTAGAGCATGATGATATTACATCTATTCAAAATGAATTTGATATTAAGGATAAAGAACAAGGAACAGCAGTTCTTTGGAGACAATGTGACACAATTCTTAAAGGATTAAGTGAAGATAAATATGAAGAAGAAATTAATATTGCAATAACTGATTTGCAAAAAAACTTAAGTCTTGTTTATCACAAATACATATCTCGAGGCATTACAATTAAAGTCAATGGATTAGAACTTGAGGCAATGGACCCATTCTGTGAAAGAGGGTCTGCAGGTTCAAGAGCTAGTGTCACCTTTGAAGAAACTATTTCTCTAAGTAAAGATGATCATAAGGCAAAGATTAAAGGTTATTTACTTCCACATCGATCAAAAATGGGTGATGACAAAAGAGCACAAAATGTGTCTATTAATGGGGATTTACTCGCAGCGCAAGGAATATATTTTTACAGAGTAGATAGATTAATCTCCTGGGGTTCATGGCATAACCTCATTAGAAAATCTGAAGCCAATAGTTTAGCTCGCGTCGAAATTTCTGTCGGTAATAATTGTGATTCCGAATGGAGTATTGAAATAAAGAAATCTTCAATCAATCTCCCCATATACATTAAAAAAAGAATTAGGGCGTTAGTTTTGGGAACAACAGAAAAATCGAATACTGTTGGTGTTAGAAGGGTAAAACAAAAACCGTCAGAGTATGCCATTTGGCAACGTGAGCTCAATAAAGATAATGGAACCTATCAGTATTCAATTAATAAAAATCACTCCTTTTTTAAAAGCTATATGGATAAACATAATATAGATAAAGATATAATGATATCTATATTAGATCTTATAGAAACAACAATTCCAATTGAAGATATCCAAAATGATATTGCCCAAAAAACCTTTAAAATTGGGTCGCCAAGTGATGGTTTATTTGAGGGTATTATTGAGAAAGCTCTAACATTTAAGGAGCTAGGGGTGAGCTTTGAAGATTATAAAGAAACGATGGGAAAATACGTCTCATATAACTTAAGCAACGAACAGGTTTTAGAGGTAAATTCTACAATTGAAAAACGATGGGAAAATAAATGAACATAGAAGATAAAGAAAAACAGATTATCCGTCTTGTTTCTAATCAAATAATAAACGAAATTCTACAACTTGATATTTCAGAATCTAATTCATTTGACTTAAATAAGCTTAATGAAAAGATAGCGGATTATTTAAAAATATTCCCCCCTAACGATGAGCAAAAAATAAAAGAGATTAAGCTAGCTATTGCAAAAAAAGTAAGGCCTCATATAGTCCTTCAAGTAAAGGCAGCTCCGATCTTAACAGATCCAAACAACCGCAGAGACCCATGGTATACAGAAGACTTTAGAAATGAGAATAAAAACTTTTATTGGAATCGATTTTTAGAGTTGATCGATAGCAAAGGAGATCTTCCTAGAGCAGTTAAGCAGAGACTGAAGGAGAGTTCAAAGGATATAGTAAGTCAACTAGGGAACCCAAAACATGATAGCTATAAAATTAAAGGCATGGTCATGGGAAATGTCCAGTCTGGAAAAACTTTAAGTTATACAGCAGTCATAAATAGAGCAGTAGATGCAGGATATAAACTTATTATCCTTCTTACCGGTATGACTGAATCATTAAGATCTCAAACTCAAAAGAGAGTTAATCATGATGTAGTTGGTATGGCCTATTGTGATGTTGAGGGATCTGATGCTAATCAACACCCCATTGGTGTAGGAAAAATTAATAAAGATCAACGCTTTTCAAGTGTACTTACAACAGAGACAACTGATTTCAATCAAATGCATAAGGTAGGGTCAATTAATTTTGATCCATACATGCAACCAAGCATTATGGTCATTAAAAAGAATGTGAAGGTTCTAGAGTCAGTAAATAAATTTCTTGCTAATCAAGGCGAAAGCTTATCAAAATTACCTGTTCTTTTAATTGATGATGAAGCAGATAATGCATCTGTTGATACCGCAAATAAGGATAAAGACGAAGATCCAAAGGCCATCAATAGAGAAATACGTAAGATAATAAAGCGTTGCCATCGTATTTCATACCTAGCCTATACCGCAACACCAATGGCTAATTTTTTTATAGATAACGATCCATTAGAGCTCGAAGATGATGAGAATAAAGAGCAAATGATTGATCTATTTCCGTCTGATTTTTTAGTCAGCCTAGAACCTCCAACCAATTATTGTGGGGGTGAATGGTTTTTTCTTGATGAAGTAAAAGATGAAGATCCAATCGAATTAATTGAAGATAATGAACCTTATATTCCAAAAAAACATAAAAAAGATTTTGTCGTTAACTCCTTGCCGGAAAGTCTAACTGATGCATTGGGTTATTTTATGATTGCCAGTGCAATTAAAGATATAAGAAGGAAAAAAGGAATCCTTGATGATAATGAGAAATTTGATACGTGCATGGTCAATGTATCTGTATTTTCTAATATTCAGAATGATCTCAAGTACATTATTAAAGATGAAATTGAAATAATGGAAAAAGCAATTAGAGCCAATGGCGGTCTTAAAAATAGTAATGACAAAATTTTACTAAAGCTTAAAGATATTTTTAATGAAAAAGTTAATGAGCTTCCAGATAGCAACGAAGAAAAACTTACCTGGGAGCTTATTTTGGAACAATTGATGCGGATGGATAAAATTGAAGTATCGGCAGCTAACGCTCTGAAAGTAAACGAGGATCTTGATTGGTCAAATGAAGCCCCAAAAAAACAGGTGATTGTGGGAGGGTTTATGCTATCAAGAGGTTTGACCTTGCCAGGATTGACGGTAAGTTACTATATGAGAAATTCTGTAATGTACGATACCTTAATGCAAATGGCCCGTTGGTTTGGTTATAGAGATGGATATAAGGATTTAGTTAAACTTTGGCTTACGCCACTATCCAGAGAAAATTTTACAATAATAACCAGGGCGCTTGTTGAGCTAACTGACAGTATCAGGCTAATGAATCGCAATAACAATATGGGTCCTCGAGATTTTGGTTTGAGAGTGCGCTCTCATCCTGACTTACTTGTTACTGCCAAGACTAAAATGCGATCCGCAATGGACCATACATTCGATTTATCATTTGCAGGACATCACTTACAAACATGGGGATTTTTTAAGGATAGGGAAAAAGAAAAACAAAAAGAAGATCTTATATATTCATTCTTAGCGGAAATAAAAAATAAAATGGATAAGGATGATGATCATGTTTTATTTCGGGGTATATCATCAAAAATTATTTACGCCCTGTTAGATAAAATCAAACTTCTTATTCATCCAACAAATACTCATATTGGTGAAATTGGGTACGAACCTAATCTACTTATGAAATATTTAGATGAATATAAAGAAACGAAATTTAAAGACTGGGACGTAGCTATTTTTAAAAAAAGCAAAGATAAAAAAAATAATGTTGAAAATATAAATACACTTTTAGGTCAAGAAGTTCCTTATGAACAGAGATCTATTAGAAACGATACAGGTACTCCATCAGATTGTATTGCACTTTCGGCAAATCGGGGAATAGGAGCTCCAGGAACAAAGAAAGTTGGCTTAAAAAAAGATCAAGAAAGTGGTGATAGAGAAAAACCAATTCTAATTTTCCATTTTTTAAATGCTAGATTAGGAAAATTCAAAAATCCTGATGATGATAACCTCAAAAAATATGACAATAACAAATATATTGGATTGGGCATAATATTGCCCGGTTCAAAGGAAAAAAATGATGCAATTAAATATAAAGTCAATCAGGTATATTGGGAACAACATATTAAACCAAAGTGGGACGATGAGAATGAAATGTCAAATAGAAAAGAGGAGTAAATATTTATGAGTTTATGGGATGACCTTAATTTACCTGTAAAAGATGAACTTAGCCTAAAAATGCTTGAAACTAATAGTGATTTTATTTGGTCAGCTGCAAAAAACTGTGAGGGCCACATTGGCTTTGTTATTGAACTAGATTCAACTGATCATGATACTTCCGCTTTTGAAAAAACCAAGGAACTTGAAGTCGATATAAAGATTTATAGCGCGCAAGCTATGTTATCTGTTTTTTTTATAAATAATGAAGCCCAAAGACCCCTTGAAGAATTATTAAACGATTTAATAAATAAAACAAACCATATCAAGAATGAATATGAACTAATAAATCATTTGAAAGCAAGATATAACGCATGGTGCCTTTTGTTTAAACCTGGCAGAAAAAAATTAAAAGAAAATGAGATATTAGGACTAGCAGCGGAGTTATTATTTGCTGAGACATGGACTCAAAAACTTGATGAGAGCATAGAGGGTTGGGTAGGTCCTTTAAAAAAACATCAGGACTTTATTTCCATGAAAAATAAACTTGCTTACGAGATAAAGCTAGGTAATTGGGACCCTGAAAGTATTAAAATTTCTTCAATTGAACAACTTGATTTTGATGGATCACTATCATTGGTTGTGTTCCCTGGAAAAATATCAGATAAAAATGAAAAAAGTGCAAAGTCACTCCCTATTCTTATTGAAGAGCTAAAAAAATTACTTTCAAAAGAAGAGGTTTTTGTCCTAGAAAATCGACTTATGGCTGCCGGTTATGATGAGAAGGAATGCCAAGATATATTTTTTGAAATAGGTCGCCCTATGATATTTGAGATTTCTGAAGACTTTCCTAAATTAATTAGAAATATTGTGCCTAATGCAATAAGTAAATGCTCCTATACATTGGTTTTGTCTGACTTAGATTCATATAAAGTAGATTTAACAAACTAATATGACCGATAATCAGAAAAGTTTAGATGAATATTATGACGAAATAAAAACACTTATTGAGCTTAATTCAAACGCACATGATAACCCTCAAGAGATTCAATTTCTAAAGTGGGCGCTTGATACTCTTCAAGAACTTGGAGATATCGAGGACTATGAGCTTATCGACGACGGTAGAGATGCGGCAGATAGATGGAGAGTCGATGCATTTTCTTCAGAAAGTGAGGAAAATCAAATTAAAACTGGCATGCTTGGAATCATAATAAGCCTTTATGATCAGAATGATAGTAAAGAAAATTTGACAAAAACGGAGCTGGACAAATTCCTTAAGAAATTACAAAAATTTGTCAGCAACGCACTTACAAAAGAAATAGATGATATTTTTGAACTTGGTGGTGGATCGCATAATTTAGCCACGAAGATTAGGCAAGTTAGTCAAGTTGAAAGTCCTAATTTAAGATTTTATATTATTTCAAATCGCCCTCTCAGCTCGAGAATAAATGAGCTAGATAAAATTAAAGTTGATTCATTAGAAGTTGAAACACATATTTGGGATCTTAATAGGTTCTACCAAATTGATCTTGCGGGTAATGAAAGAGTTGATACTGATGTTGATCTTACTGATTATCCAATTTCAGCTTTAAAAGCATCTAAGCCTGGCAGTAATATTGATATATATCTTGGTGTTGTGCAAGGGAGTACTTTATATAAGATTTTTGATAAATGGGGATCAAGGTTATTAGAGCAAAACGTAAGAAGTTTTCTGGGGGCTACGAGGGCAGCCAATAAAGGAATGCGTGAAACAATCAAGAATGCTCCCGAGAAATTTATTGCATTTAATAATGGTATCTCTGCAATTGCAGATGAAATAGAATTTAAAGACTCCAATATTACAAAAATGAAAAATTTTCAAATTGTAAATGGAGGCCAAACATCTGCAACCGTTTATAGAATGGGCAAAGAAAAAAATGCTCTCGATAATGTTTATGTCCAAATGAAATTAGTCATTGTCAAAGAAGATAAAACAGAAGATCAATCAGATAAAAGTGATTTGCTCATGAAAATCTCAAGATTTTCAAATACTCAATCAACAGTAGCTAATTCTGACTTTTTCTCTCATCATGATTACCACAGAAGAATGCATGATTTTTCTAGAAGATTTCTGGCGCCAGCAAAATTAAATGAGCCTTTTCAAACATACTGGTATTACGAGAGAATTAGAAAACAATACGACAATGAAAGTAATTTGATGACACCGACAGAAAAAAAGGCCTTCTTAAAAATAAATCCAAAAAAACAGATGTTCACCAAAACAGAACTTGGTAAATTCATTATTACTTTTGCTTGCCTACCTCATGTCGTTTGTAAAGGTGGAGAGTATAACTTTAAAGAATTTCAGAAAATTACAATGGCTCTCTGGGATAATAACGAATCTGATGTCAATCAAATATATTTTGAAAACACTATTGCAAAAGCGATTATTTGGAATAATTTATTTGAACACTTGAGATATTCCAAAACCCTAAATATAACGAGTCCATCAAAAATTGGAACTTATGCAATCTCACTCTTAGTTGATAAATTAAATCAAAGCGGAAAAGAATTAAATTTTAAAAAAGTCTGGCAGATCCAAGATATACCAAAGAATCTACTCAGCTTATTAGTTAAAATTTGTCATGATGTTCATCGAATTGCAACTGATGTTAATAGGCCAGTTGAAAATGTTGACTCCTATCTTAAAAGTCAAAAAGCATGGGATAAGGTGAAGGAACTCAATATTGAAGATATTGATTCTATTAGTGACTTATTTTTAAGTAATGCAGAAAAAACAAAAGATATCAAAGATGGTAGAAAAGATCAAAAACTAACAAATATATTAGAAATAGAAATTCTAATAAAAAAAATAGCACCAGCAGAATGGGATTTAGTAAAGCAATTTCTTGTTGATAATAATGAAGAGACTCCAAAAAAACTAGGCCTTATTGATGCAGCCATAATTTCTCCCGAGAAGCTTACTGAAAAACAATGTAAATTAATTTATGACGAAATTTACCAAGAATTTCAAGATTTGAAAAACTAACAGATTTTTTATTTAGCTTTATTGAGCCTCTGGATATTGCTCATATTGAAAATCTTGATTATTTTTATTTGCATCAATTCTTTGAGATTTAAGCAGACAATTGTTACTACAGTGATTACACTCGTTACAAATTAATTTTTTACATTTTTCACATCTTTGGTTTTCACCTATAACCAACGTAGCATGGCCACATGGTTTTTTTTTCTCACCCATATCAATCCAGCCACCGCAATAGGCAATAATTGTAATCGATTCATCCTCTTTTTTACCACAAAGAATCTGAGGGTGTGTTAATTTATAAGAATCATAGTTTTCTTCTGATATTGTATCTCTGTATTTATCAAAAATTAAAATAAGGTTCTTAATATATTTCAATGGATCATAAACACCCAAAGGTCTTTCAGCATAGTATTTCTTTTTGATGTCTTTAAACAATAAGTCTTTTAAAAAAGTAGACTTAAATTCATATGCCTCTTTATTTCTAATATCTTTTAGTAATTGCCCCAAAACATAATAAAAAATAAATGGTCTTGTTAGATTATTATTTTTTTTAAGCTCCTCTATATCTTTTATAATCTCGATCTGTTCATTTGAAAACTTTTTGTCCAAAGAAAAACCAATCTCAAGCAAATAAATGCTGCACCATGTTGGCAGTTTTTTGATATCTAAATTTTTTGGGAGCCTCACTGAAATATCTTTTGATTCATAAAAATTTCTAGGGTAATCAAAAATCCATCCAGGGAAAAATCTTGTCGTTCTAAGGATTTTTAGATCAATTAATCCAGCAAACTTTTTATCAATATAAGTAACGAGTTTATTGATTGAAGACTTTGAAGTAGTGCCTAAGATTTTATGTTTGGTTATTTTATATTCATCTTCATGGTTGCTAGGAACGTAATCAGATAGGACTGATAAAATCTTTACTTCATCCCCCACCCTTTTTTCTTTAAATTTTGGAATTTCAAATTTTGTGTATGAATCGTTATTCATTTGTGAATGACGTGAATTCTTTACATCATACAAAGTGTCACTTGCTTTAATGTCATATAATTTCCAATCATTACTCATTTTTTTTACTTGGGTAATAGAGACATCCCTTACATCTTTATCCAATTTTTTTAAATATTCAATTGAAGCAATTTCTGCTTTTCTTGCAGATATAAGTCGCCCCAATTCATAGGGCTTCATTTTGATATCACTCAGTGATTTAATCTCTTTTGAATCAGAAGTACCATTTTCCCATGAATTTATGAGTGAAAAATCGTATTGATTTAAATTATCTGAATCAATGTGGATATCCTCATCAAATTTTAAATTTCCATATATATTTTTTGAAATTTTAATTTCAAGATCTTTCATTAATGCCTTCTCATTAACTTTTTGCATATGCTTGATTTCTTCTTCTTTCGTAATATTTTTTTTCACATATATGCTTTTGGGAATTAAAACGTAAGGGAAATCAACTTCGTTTATTGAAGTCAATTTCATATATTCAGCTGGATTAAATTGCTCTTTAACTGTTTTGTAATGTTTAATATGATGAATATAAATATAATTTTTTGCTATCTCTCCAATAAAAAACTGATTTTCTTTAGAGTCTATTAAAATAAGGTCTGCATAGTCATTCAAGGAGTTTTTTTTACTCCAAA
>CALKDJ010000060.1 GCA_938084195.1 uncultured Methylophilaceae bacterium | reverse complement strand
CTTATGGATTGAGAAATGATTTTCTCATTTGAGGTCATTAAATCAATTGAGAGACATAAATTAATTTCTTGATCTAAGCTCTTTAATAGATCTTTCAATAAGTCATTATTGCGATAAGGGGTCTCGATAAAAATTTGTGTTGTACCACTATTAATTATATCCCTTTCCATTTCCTTTAAAAGATCAAATCTTTCCTCACTTTTTTTTGGAAGGTAGCCTCTAAATATAAAGTTCTGCCCATTAAAACCTGAGCTCATAAGTGATAGGATGATTGATGATGGGCCAACAAGTGGCTTAACACTAATACCTTTTTTATGAGCGTAAGCAACAATTTTATTCCCTGGATCAGCGATACAAGGTGCTCCTGAATCAGATAATAAGCCCATACTTATGCCATTAAAAATAGGCAATAATATTTCATTGATTTCAGAGTCATTTGTTTGTTGGGTATTGGTATATAAGGTTAATTCTTGTATTTTAGTTGCTAAATTCATCTTTTTTAGCATTTTTCTAGCAGCTTTTTCCTTTTCTACAATGAAGTAAGAAAGATTTTGTAATTGCTTTTTTTGTTCTGCTATCAAAAATTCATTTAGTACCTCTTGGTCAAGTGATGAGGGAATTAAAAATAATTGGCCAAATTCTTTTTCTTTATTTGGCATGAAATTTTATTTCTAAAGAATTAAAGATTTTAGATAAACTGATTAGAGGCATACCAATTATTGCGGTAGGATCTGAGGAATTAACGTATTCCAAAAGACTAATACCAAGCCCCTCGGATTTTATACAACCTAAACAGCCCAGTGGATTTTCATATTTTAAATACAGCTCTGCTTCTGATTTGGTTATATTCTTATATTTGACCTCTATGGTTTCAATTGCTTCATATTTTATTAGTGAATTACTTTGAAGAACACATACTGCACTATAAAAAAATACTACCTTTCCACTCAGAAAGAGAAGCTGATCAAAAGCATCATGATAATTGTTGGGTTTTTTTATTTGTATATTGTTAAATTGAGCAGTTTGATCTGATCCGACTACGAATGCATCTTTATTTTCTGAGGAAACTTTTTCAGCCTTTAAAAGAGCAAGTCTGAGAGATGTTGTTTTAGCATCCTCTCCTTCGACTAGAGATTCATCTATGTTTGGACTAATAATTTCAAATTTTGGTATGAGTCTTTCGAGCAATTCTTTTCTGTAAATAGAAGAGGAGGCAAGTATGATATTACTCATTTTTACTTTTGAATTTCTAAAAGTGTCTCATTTGGTGAGACGCTATCACCCTTTGCGATATGTATTGCTATAACAGTCCCTCCATCAGGGGCTTGTATTTCATTTTCCATTTTCATTGCTTCAATCACCACCAAACTATCACCAGCTGACACCTTGTCACCAATATTCACTTTTATATCTACAATTGTTCCAGGCATTGCAGTTGTTAAACAACCACCATGACTAGGTTTTGGTCTTTTAGATGTATCCTTACTTTTTTCATTTGATTTATCTCCTGTTGATGATTGTGTATTTGGCGTTATCAGAACTTCATCTAAAGTTTCAACTAATACTTCCTCTGAAATACCATCTACCGATACATAAAAAGGTCTCTCAGCTTCTCCAGCACTGCCAGAACCTGTAAGTTTAATATGATACGTTTCTCCGTGAAGGGTTATATTAAACTCAGATGGTGCAAAGTGATCACCTTGTTTCATTGCTTCTTCCTTATCGAGCATTTCCTCAGGAGTTAATGTTCCTGCATTTCTTTCTTGGAGAAAAATGGTTGCAATATCCGGGAACATTGCATAAGTAAGCATATCCTCTTCATTTTTAGCAAACGACTCTGATTTAACTTTTAGATTTGATACTTCAGGTTTTAAGTTATCCGCAGGACGGTTTGTGATAGGTTTTTGATCACCAATGGCCTTCTTTTCAATATCTGTATTAATTTTTCCTGGTGCTTTACCATATTGGCCTAAGAAGTAATTCTTAACCTCAGTGGTTATAGATTTATATCTTTCTCCAGTCATCACATTAAGAGCAGCCTGAGTACCTACAATTTGTGAGGTGGGTGTTACTAAGGGAGGATAACCTAAATCTTTTCTTACTTTAGGAATTTCATCCAGAACTTCATCCATCCGATGCAGCGCGCTTTGTTCTTTGAGTTGACTTGAAAGATTGGAAATCATACCACCAGGAACTTGATTTACTAATACACGGGGATCTAAACCTGTAAATTCAGATTCAAATTGCCAATATTTTTTTCTTACTTCCTTTAAATATTGAGTTATCTCATCCATTGCTGTCAGGTCAATATCAGTTTGATAACCCATGTCCTCTAAAGCAACAATAATAGATTCAGTAGTTGGATGACTCGCTCCTTCGGAAAAACTTGAATTACAGGTATCAATTATTGTTGCACCGCCTTCAACGGCTGCGATTAGATTTAAAGATGCTAAACCTGACGTAGCATGACTGTGAACGTGAATTGGTATTGAGATGTTTTTAGTGAGAGCCTCCACAAGGTCTTTTGTTACTTTTGGGGTTAACAAGCTTGCCATATCCTTTATTGCAAGTGTATCACTGCCTAACTCTTCAATTTTTTTTGCTAAATTAACAAAGTATTCAATATCATGAACTGGAGAGGTGGTATAACTAATAGTACCTTCTGCGTGTTTTTTATATTTTTTTACTGATTTTATTGAAAGCTCAATATTTCTTATGTCATTCATCGCGTCAAAAATTCTAAAAACATCCACTCCATTATCAGCCGATTTTTTTACAAATAAATCGACTACGTCATCTGAATAGTGCCTATAACCAAGGAGATTTTGACCCCTAAGAAGCATTTGAATGCGACTATTGGGTAAGGCTTTTCTTAGCTTAATTAATCTCTCCCAGGGATCCTCTTTTAAATATCTAACACAAGCATCAAAGGTTGCTCCTCCCCATGCCTCAATAGACCAAAAATTTTGTTTATCCAGTTGAGGGCATATAGGTAACATATCCTCTGTTTTTAATCTTGTTGCTATATGGCATTGATGACCATCTCTAAGAACAAGCTCTGTAAGATTAATTTTTTTCATAAGTTATTATATCCCTTCATGTGCAGCAATTGCAGAAGCAATAGCTGCTGCAATTATATCTGGCGACATCTCCTCTTCATAATCAACAAGTTCTGGATGAGATTCTACAAAGCTTGTATTGAAGTTTGCATCTACAAATAATTCATTTTTGAGTATTTCTTTATAATATGGAATTGTGGTTTTTACACCAAAAAGACCTATATCATCAAGTGCTCTAGAACCCCTTTGAATCGCATCATCCCAATTCAAGGCCCATACTGTTAGCTTGGCGCACATTGAATCATAGTATGGTGGGATAATATAACCGGTGTATACAGATGCATCAGTTCTTACTCCAGGTCCTCCAGCAGCAAAATATCTTGTAATTTTTCCAAATGATGGAAGAAAGTCTTGTTTTGGATCTTCTGCATTAATTCTAAACTCAACCGCATATCCCCGAAAATTTACTTCTTCTTGGGAATAACGTAAAGCCATTCCACTAGCAATTCTTATCTGTTCTTGGACGATATCTATACCTGTAATTGTTTCTGTAATGGTATGTTCAACTTGAAGTCTAGTATTCATCTCCATAAAGTAAAAATTATCATCTGAGTCAAGGAGGAACTCTACAGTACCTGCATTAACATATTTTACGGCTTTTGCTGCCTTTACAGCTAAGTTACCAATATAATTTCTTTGATCATTTGAAAGTTGAGGGGAAGGTGCAATCTCAATTAATTTTTGATTCCTTCTTTGTATTGAGCAATCTCTTTCAAATAGGTGAATAACATTTTCTTTTTGATCCGCTAAAACTTGAACCTCAATATGTTTTGGAGTCACTACACATTTCTCAATAAATAATTCAGGACTACCAAATGCTTTCGTTGCTTCTGAGATAACTCGGTCATAATTTGATAATAGTTCTTTTTCATTATCACATCTTCTTATACCTCTACCTCCACCTCCATTTGTAGCTTTAAGCATAATGGGGTAGCCAATAGAATTAGCAATCTTTATTGCTTCCTCAAGATCTTTAATATTTCCCTCACTTCCAGGAATAACAGGAACTT
>CALKDJ010000059.1 GCA_938084195.1 uncultured Methylophilaceae bacterium | reverse complement strand
TACCTTCCCAATCGGAATATATCAATTCACCTTTTGAGTTTAGGATTTCATAACC
This sequence comes from uncultured Methylophilaceae bacterium, assembly GCA_938084195.1. Next base: position 2,682 of record CALKDJ010000059.1, on the reverse strand, counting down.
ACCCTCTCCAAATTCTCCACCTTTAAGTTCAACCCAATCTTCCTCGGATATTTCTATATCATCATCAAATTGATCAATATATTTTTTCCAATTATCGCAAGGTTCTTGTTCAAACTCTCTAATAAAATAACCCTTGTATTCGTACTCTTTTAACAAAACAGTACCTTCCTCATAATCATCTTGATTAAATTCAAATCTTGATATTGGTTTATCCATTATTTATTCTCCTCAATACATTTATCAAAAATATTCTCGTCTTTGTACCACCAGCATTTATCTTCTTTATCCCAATAACATTCATAAACTTCTGTTATCTCAATAATCGTATAATTAAAGTCGTCCCACATTCCCTCATAACCCATAGTGTCGCCAATCATTGTCGCTTTAATTAAATCTAAATGACTATAGCCATTCTCGTTATAACTATTTACAACATCTTGTTTTATACAGTCATAATGAAATGAAGTTGCTTCGTCTATCGGCATATCAAAATAGCACTTTGGATTATTATCTTCTAAGTGTTTTAACATTTCTCCGTCGGGCATAGAAAATAAAACCGATCTTTCGCAATCGTCATAACACATCACATTAATAAAATATGATTTTTTATTATTTAGTTTCATATTAAAGCCAGCTTAGAATCTTTCAAAATCTGAAAGCTCTTCTTCGTATTCATCTGTTATTTTACTTAGCTCTAAATCATCCCAGAAGGTAGTAGAGCAAGCATCATTTAAACAATCTGTTCCTGTATTACCCCCCCAGTTAATCCACCTAAGAGAATACTCTCCAGCCAGCATTTCAAAAGCTAGGTTAGGACATTTTATATCTTCAACGCTCTCCAGCTTGTTGTCCTTTAATTTTTTTGCTAAAGGTATAATCTCATCCAGCTTTGCAAAGTGAATATGCTCTAGCCCGTCCACACTTTTACAAGCGTCTATAAGTTTATTTATATCGGTGTGATATTCAGTTACAAATTCTGTGCAACCCCAGTTCCACATCTCATAAGCATCTACCCGAAAGCCATATCCTTTTTCAATAGCTTTATTAGTTATTCTTGTTAGTAGTGATTCCATTATGCAACTCTCCCGTAATTATTTGATTCCAGACTATTAATAAAAGTGATAGCTTTCGCCACATCATTTGCAGTTTGCCAGCCTTGGACATCATCACCTTTATATTTTAAGAATCTGCCATTTGGTTTGATGATAGCGGTTTCGCAATTATCACATTTGCTGTATTTATCTGTTAAGACAAAATCATTCCAATGAGTATTGTCTCTATTTGAGCAGTAATTGAACGCCCCAAATTGAACAGACAAAACATATCCATTTGCAAATTCAATCTGGAAACCTCTGGCATATTTTCCGTTTTCCGTTTCGTCATAAGTAATATTAAACATTATTTATTTTCCTCTTTAGATAATTGCAATTCATTTAATTTTAATAAAGAATCCATAGTCAATTTTTCCAGCACATTACTTGCAATAATTATTAATGATTCTTGACTGCTTCTTTTTATAAGAGGTATTAATTCTGCGTTGATATAAACCTCGGCTAAATATTGTTTCATATCTTCATCTGAAATTTCAGTATTTAATTTCATCATTTACTCCCCTCATACTCGCCTTCATGTACAACATTTAACCTAGCCAAGAAGTCCTCAACTTCACTTAATATCCCATTAAATATTCCTTGCCCGTCCTCGGTATAAGAATATCCAACCTCATCATTACCCAGAAGATAATCTTCGTATGATCTATTCAACCTATCTTGCATAATTTGATTTGCAAACTGACAAGTATGCTCAATATAAATTTCTGCTGGTACGCATATCATTTCGTTGCTCATCACTTACTCCCAAAGTTAAAAAATGCACTTAGATGATCTAAGTTTTTGCTCTCTCTAAAGATAGGCATATTATTTCTTTTCCTGTAGAAATATCTATGTACAGTATCCTCGTATTCTTCAAAGGTAGTTTCTGCCCAGCCTTCTAAAAAAGTTTTGTACAACTCTTTTGAATGTTTCTTAGCTTTTCTAATGCCAGTTATTTTATTTAATTTTAAGAATCTTATTAGATCGACATACTTGTCGTGATCATCTATAAAATCTTGGTATTGGTTATCTTTATTCATAATTTTTATTTCCTATAAATTTATTACTTTCTAATAATGCCTGTACTTAATTTAAATTGCAAACAATTTGTGTAAAACATTTTTAGTACAAACAGTAGACAGTAATTAATTATTAATGTTAGTATCTGTTTTGTAGTTGGGAGTGAGCCTTTGTAAAATCCTCGAAAGAGGTTAAGGATAAAAGTAAATAAGTTCTATACCACCATGCACTAACTACACCAAATCCTAGAGTTGGTTTGGGTAAGCTACCCTTACTGTATCTCTAGGCTTACGGACTGCTAGGTAGAGTAGTCAAGTCCTTGGAGGAAAGCACCTTGGACAACTGGGGTAAGCTACAATATCCAGTATAAAATATATAAGTAGACTAGGGTTTGTTAGTTCCCTACGCCAGAAAAAACTAACACTTTAATTTTTAAGGGGAAAGCAAAAATGACTAAACCGCTAAAACAATATTGGTGTACGGCTGGCACACGCTGGTTTGCTCTGGAATCTTTTTTTACAGATGAGGGAGAAAAATACAGAGATAAGGATAAGTACAATATCGAGATAGA
>CALKDJ010000058.1 GCA_938084195.1 uncultured Methylophilaceae bacterium | reverse complement strand
AAGATAGCCAACCTGATCTAAACGGAAAGATTATTCTTTCAAAATCATATCAAGCGGGCGATGAAATAAAGATCGCGGCATGGAAAAAAATATCTGCGAAGGGACCATTTCTCTCCCTCAGTGAAAATACCTATGAGTCTCTAGAAGTTTCTGATGACAGTAATATTTTCGGAGATATTTAATGCGTTATTTTAATTCAATAGCTAATATTCCAGAATTACTAAGACTGTATGATAACTGGTTGTGTTGGCAAAAAGGTCACACAGACGGGCGGGGGAAATTTCCAAAGTACCCCGTCAATCCTTTAAATCCATCTATGAAAATTAACTATCAAGACCCAAGATTTCTTCAGTCTTTTGATACGGCATTCAATTTCTATAATCTTAATAATGAAATAAGTGGCTTAGGTTTTAAATTAGATGGTAAAAAAATTTATTACCCTAAAACTAATTTTAAAGGATATTTGACTGGTATAGATATTGATTTAGCTGAGGGTAGAGATGAACAGTTCTTTAAAAAAATTATTAAAGAATTAGGCGATACCTATTCTGAAATCAGTCCTTCAGGTAAGGGAATTCGCTTGTTTGGTTTGACTAATGAGAAAGTGGATAACTGGTCTCATAATCACATTGAAGTTTATACAGATAATCGTTTTTTAACTGTTACTGGTTGGGACTCCAAAGGAGATATTAAAAATATTTCTAAATTTATCAAAGCTTTTAATAAAAAGTACAAGCCAGATAGTAAAACTAAATCTATAAAGAATATTCATCAAATCAAATTCCCGACGCCAAATGAAATTGCTAATGTACATTCTTTTCTTTATAGCATTGATGCGGATTGTTCAGGCGACCAATATCGAAATATCGTTTTTGGAATCTTGTCATTGGGCTGGGGTGAAATAGGCATAAATATGCTAAAAACATGGTCTCTAACTGCACCACATCGCTGGAGCGAGGATTACTTCAATGATTTAGTAAATAGATACGATACTGACTTTAAAGGAACTGAAGGTAAAAGTATTACCATCGGCACTGTTATTCATTATGCTAGACAAAATCAAGATGGGAGACCATTTTAATGAATGCTCCATCATCTATTAATGCATTATCTTTGGTGCAAAATAATTACAGCTTATTAAGATTAGGAGGTGATTTTTTCATCATTGATGAACAAGAATTAAAGCAATATCGCCAAGGAAAGATTAACAGTAACCTAAGTATATACAAACAACAGCCAGGAAGGATTGCCATTGAAAGATTTTTAACAGAACAACCTGTTCCAAGTATCCCAAAACAGGTCTATAACCAGTTTCTAATTGATCCCAATACCTACGTCTATAAAGAAATAAAGTTTCATCCTCAGACACAAACAAAAGATGTATTAAATTTATGGATTCCTCCCACTATAGAACCCATGGATACCGATTGTGATGACATTGTTGATTTCATATATACGGTCATTAGTAATAGTAACCAAACAATCTTCGAATACTTGATGAATTATTTAGCTCACCTATATCAAAAACCTGAAGATAAGCCTGGAGTGATGATTGCACTGATGTCAGGGCAAGGTTGTGGTAAGGGAGTATTCATGCAATTGCTACAAAGAATTTGGTCGAGAACAACGTATGTGGTGAGTGATATTGAATCTATTATTGGTCGATTTAATATTGCCCTAGAACGGAACTTAATTGTGTGTATGGATGAGGCTTTGTACGTTAATAATAATGCTGGGCAAGAACGATTAAAAAGTTTGATTACTGAACCCTATATTACTGTTGAAGAGAAACATCATTCTGCAAGAACAGTCAATTCATTGCACCGTTTTATTCTGGCCACTAACCATGAACACTTTTTAAAAACATCTAATGATGATCGACGTCTGTTTGCAATTCCCATCAGCGAAAAATACCAAAACAATCATCACTATTTTAATAACTTTATTCAAATTATGAAAAATACGAATCAGCTAAACGGCTTTGTGAAATTGTTAAGTGAAAAAAAATTAGAGCATTTTAATGTGAGACAACGACCCAGAACAGCAATCCACACTCAGCAAATATTGAGATCATTGGATAAAGTAGATCGATGGATTTATCATATTCTTAATATCAAATGTATTGGATTTAATAACAAATGGACTGACAGTGACTTTTTTTCATATAAAGATCTTAAGGATGTGTACTTAGAATTTGATCATCAAGCTCAAAAATATCAAACTATTCAAAATGAGGATATTAAGTCAGCTATTAAAAAATTAATTCCTGATGCTAAAGAACATCGAAGTGCAAATGCACGTGGTTACATACTCCCTCACATAGACCTTGCTCGTGACAGTTTTGAACACATCGTGGGAGGTGGAATTGAATGGGAAGTGGAATGACTAGAGTGACATTGATAAAATTGATTTTTCATAAATAAGTCATTGATTATGTTACATAAATAATAAAAATGACAAGAATGACGCTAATATTATTTATATATAAAATTATTATAATAAATAAAAATTTAACTCGTCATCAAAGTCATCCTTGTCACGAATTAAGCGAAT
>CALKDJ010000057.1 GCA_938084195.1 uncultured Methylophilaceae bacterium | reverse complement strand
ACAGATGGTTCCATTCCCAAAGATAATCCAAAATTTACAGGTAAAGATTCATGGTTACCAGAAATTTATACCATAGGAGTAAGAAACCCACAGGGAATAACAATATCTCCTTATAACAATAAAATTATCTTTTCCAATCATGGTCCTCGAGGTGGAGATCACATTGGTGAAGTAGAGGCTGGAGCAAATTATGGTTGGAAAGATGTTGCATGGGGAGGGACTGAATATTCCTTTTTAAGAATTGGGGATAAAGCTTTTAAAGCGAAATATAAAAAACCACTTAAAACTTGGGTACCATCAATGGCCATAAGTAGCATCCAATTCTATCAAGGAAATACTTTCCCTGAATGGCAGGGAGACCTTATAATATGCTCATTGAATGGTCAAAGTTTATTAAGATTAGATTTCGAAGATAATCAAATTTTAGGAGAAGAAATCATATTTAAAAATAAAATTGGTCGTATTAGAGATTTTGAAATTAACAAACAGGGAGATATATTTCTCATCAGCGACTCGCCACAATCATCTTTATGGAAACTTACTAAAAATAAATAAGGAATTTTATATGCAAAAAATAATTATCAATTTAGTCATTATGTTTTTTTCACTAGGAATCAATGCAGAACAAAAATATATTGGCTTTAATGACCCAGAGTCAGTTGCTGAAGGGCCCGACGGAGCTATCTATGTTTCTGAGATTGGAGAGCGTGGAGTTGAAGATGGAAAAATTTCAAAGATCAATAAAGATGGCAGTATATCTTTAGTTGCTGAAGGTTTATATGATCCAAAAGGGGTAGTATTTTTTCAAGATAAGCTGTATGTAACGGATCGTGATGTGATTCTTGAAGTTCAATTAGATGGGACCTGGAACGTACACACAGGAACTATGGCTTTTCCTAAAACACCAGTCTTTTTAAATGATATTGAAGTTTCTAAAAATGGTGATTTGTATGTTTCTGATACTGGTGACTTTAAAGACAGTGGGTTTGTTTTCTTAATTAAGAAAAATAGTGGAGTAACTGTCATGTTTGAGGGCAATAAATTAATTAAAGCACCAAATGGATTGCTTGCAACTTCGGATACAAAAATTTTAATTTTAGATTGGGCTGGTAAATTGCTCGAGGCAGATTTGAAAAATAATCAAATAGTAAAAATAGCTGAGGGATTTGATGGTGGGGATGGTATTGCAAAAAAAAATGATACTGTCTTTATCAGTAGCTGGAAACAAGGCATTGTCTATAAGATTGAAAATGGTAAAACATTAAAAATTGCAGATGGATTTGAAGCTGCAGCAGATATTGCTCTTAGTTTAGATCAGAAAAATTTAATAAGACCTGATATGAAAAGCGGTACAGTATCGGTAATAAAAGTTGAGTAGATATCATAAATAATCTCTAATGTAATTCCTGTTAAGAAAATATGCCCGTCATTCTGATATCATTATGAATTATCACATTATGATCAGTATTTAATGAATCTTCACGAATATCAAGCTAAAAATCTACTCAAGGTATACGGTATTACTACGCCAAATCATATTGTTGCTTCAACCACTAAAGAGGCTGAAATGGCAACCTCTATGCTTAATGGAGACACATTTGCAATCAAAGCACAAATACATGCAGGTGGAAGGGGAAAATCAGGTGGGGTGCGAATCATCTCTTGCGCATCTGAAGCAAAAGAATTTACAGAGTTATGGCTTGGTAAAAATTTAACAACCTATCAAAATAAACCCTTTGGACAACCTGTTCATCGTATTCTTGTTGAGGAAACTGTAGCAATCAATCAGGAACTATATTTTTCTCTTTTAGTCGACCGGCAAACAGAGCAAATAATACTTATTTGTTCAACGTCAGGTGGAACTGAAATAGAAGATTTATCATTGAACAATCCAGACCTTATTCATAAGGTTGGTGTTTCAATTGATGAAGAATTTTCTGATTTATCTTTGGATAAATTATGTAAAGCATTAAAGCTAAACAACATATCAAGTGAAGCTTTAAAGTCCTTAACTAAGAATAGTCTGAGACTATTTACTGAAAATGATCTGTCACTTCTCGAAATTAACCCTTTGGTTATTAGCAAGGATATGAACCTAATTGCCTTGGATTGTAAAATGACCATCGACTCTAATGCATTATTCAAACATCCGCATGTTATTGATTTACAGGACTGGACTCAAATCGATCATAAGGAAGCTGAAGCACATCATGCAGGTTTAAACTATATAGCCTTGGAGGGGAATATTGGATGTATGGTTAATGGTGCAGGACTTGCGATGGCCACTATGGATCTTATTAAACTTTCTGGTGGTGAGCCTGCAAATTTTCTTGATGTTGGGGGAAGTGCCACTGCTGATACAGTTAGTAAAGCATTCAAAATTTTGTTATCAGATTCCAATGTAAAGGTAGTTTTGGTAAATATTTTTGGTGGAATTATGCGATGTGACATTATTGCAAATGGTATTGTTGCTGCTATTCAAGAAGTTGGAATACAAATTCCAATAGTTGTTAGATTAGAATGTACGAATGTTG
>CALKDJ010000056.1 GCA_938084195.1 uncultured Methylophilaceae bacterium | reverse complement strand
GTGATAATTGCATTAATAACTGGAATATTATGTTTTAATTGAACATGCATCAAGCCATTTGCAGATTGATCAGAAACAACCTCAAAATGGTATGTTTCACCTCGAATGACTGCTCCAACACCAATTAACACGTCATACTTTTTTGATGCAGCAATAGCATTTATCAAAGAAGGAATTTCAAGTGCACCTGGAACTTCTTTTTGAAGAATATGATCTTTGTTGATACCTTTAAATATCAGTTGTTCGATGCATGAACTTAAAATTTCTTTTACAACGGGTGTATTAAAACGTGAATAAACAAGACCTACTTTAAGGCTTTGAACATCTTCCTGAGTCAATTTAAATCCTTATTTTATAGAAAAATGATTATACCTTTTTGGAGAGCATTAGATATCCCCCATAAAATTGGAAGACCAACTACAATCCATGCAATAGGTAATATCAATTTTTGCGCCACCTTATTAGATACTCCGTTATTCACAGACATTGTATTATCTAAATCTTTTTTGGCAGCAACCTCTTTTTCTTTCAACAGTTCAGCATCAGACATAAAATGTTTTTTATCCAGAGGTTTAACGAAGTAGTTTAAAATAAATCCAAGCACAAGAAGACAAGCGAGCATTGTAAAGCTTGAGTTATAAGCCTCAGCTTGAGCCACTCCTGCTTGAATCTGATACTCTCTAACATAAGACATAATGGCTGGGCCTAATATACCTGCTGTTGCCCAGGCAGTAAGTAATCTTCCATGAATGGCTCCCACATGTTGGGTTCCAAAAATATCTGCCAAATAAGCTGGAATTGTTGCAAAGCCTCCACCATACATAGTCAAAATTACTAGATTAATTAAAACAAAGATAGCTATAAATTGATTATTTCCAGCCCATGGTGCTGAAAAATATAACATAGTTCCTAAGCTAAAAAATATTGCATAGGTTAACTTTCGGCCTAAGTAATCTGATGAAGAAGCCCAAATGATTCGACCAATAATATTTGCTAAAGATAAAAGCGCTACAAAACCACCCGCAATGGCTCCAATTTCTCCTGCAGAGAAATTTTTTGCAGCAATTTCTTGGAACATTGGTTTTGCAACAGCTAAAACCCCAATGCCCGCGGATACATTCAAGCATAAAACTCCCCATAATAACCAAAACTGATAAGTTTTATGAGCATGACTTACATGGACGTGCCCTTTAGCAATCATGGCAGTATCTTTCTTAATTATTTTTTTACCTTCTACTTTAAAATCAGCGGGCGGAACTCTGTAACTAAAAGCACCAATAGTCATTACAACAAAATAAAAGCAACCCATGTACAAAAGTGCATTACCGACTCCAAAAGCATCGATTAGGTTTGCCGCAACTGGAGTTCCTATCATTGCCCCTCCACCAAAACCCATAATTGCCATACCTGTAGCTAACCCTCTTCGATCTGGAAACCACTTTATTAATGTGGATACTGGAGATATATAACCTAAACCCAAACCTATTCCGCCAACAACACCAGCCCCTAACCAAATTAACCATAACTGATGTGATGCCACACCGAAGGATGAAATGATAAGCCCACCTCCCCATAATATAGCTGCAGCAAACCCGGCTTTTCTTGGTCCAGCTCGCTCCAGCCAATGACCAAAAACTGCAGCAGAAAGACCTAAACAGACAATTGCGATTGAAAAAGTCCAAACCACATCACTGAGAAACCAGTCACATGATGTTATAAAAAGACGATCATATAAGGAAGTATTCATTGCATCACATTGGGAACCGATTAATGTAAGCAAACCTTTCCCTTTTGCAGGCCAAAAAACACTAAAGCCATAAATCATGCCAATAGATAAATGAATTAGTAAGGCTGCTGGCGGAACTAGCCAACGGTTATATGATGCATCTGCAACAATACGCTCTCTTGAAAGAATAGACATTTAATCCCCTATCATTTAATTAAACAATTTGTTTTGTCGTTAATAACGATTACTCGTTTCAATATTTCCATATACAGAAAGTCAAACATAAATAAGATATGCTTTAAATTATTTAGTTAAATAATATTACATGAAAATATTCAATCTGGAAGGTAAATAATATGTCATAAAATTGACATATTAGTGTCATAATATACTACTATGCCAGCTAATATTCTAATCGTTGAAGATGAAGATGCTATTTTAGAACTAATTGCTCTTAACCTTCATCAATCAGGATTTAACCCACTAAGAGCAGTAAGTGCGGAAATTGCTGATAACTTAGTCAAGAATACATTGCCAGATCTAATAGTGCTAGATTGGATGCTACCCGGCATGAATGGTATTACTTTTGCTAAAAGATTACGCGCTAGTTCTGATACAAGAAAAATCCCAATTATAATGCTGACAGCAAAAAGTGAGGAAGATAACAAGATATTAGGTCTAAATTCTGGTATTGATGATTATCTTACTAAACCATTCAGCCCTAAGGAGCTTATAGCAAGAATTAATGCTTTACTTCGAAGAAGTTCTCCTGAATTAACAGACGAACCGATCAAAATATTAGATCTTACTTTAGACCCCCTTCAACACCAATTAACAATCAAAGAAAATTTG
>CALKDJ010000055.1 GCA_938084195.1 uncultured Methylophilaceae bacterium | reverse complement strand
TGGGAGCGTTCCAATAATAGGAACTCCCTCCGCCTCTAAACCTTTGGCAAGTTTCAGTGGGGTTTGACCACCATACTGCACGATAACCCCCCAAGGATTCTCCTTAGAAACAATTTCTAAAACATCTTCCAAGGTAACAGGGTCAAAGTATAGCCTATCAGATGTATCGTAGTCGGTGGATACAGTTTCGGGATTGCAATTAACCATGATTGTTTCAAAACCACTTTCTCTTAAAGCAAGCGCTGCATGAACACAGCAATAATCAAACTCTATGCCTTGTCCAATCCTATTAGGTCCTCCACCTAGGATAATAACTTTTCGTTTTTTTGTCGGTTCCGACTCACAAAAATCCTCGTAGGTTGAGTAGAGATAAGCTGTTTTAGTCTCAAATTCTGCAGCACAAGTATCCACTCTCTTATATACAGGGTGAATGTTATTTTTTTTGCGTAATTCTCTTATTGAACGTTCATCAGTGGAGGCAAGCAATGCAATTCTGCTGTCAGAAAACCCTGATTGTTTTAATTTTTGAAGAAAAGTCTTATCTATTTGTTTTAATGAATCCTCTTTGATTATGTTTTCTTTATCAACAATATCTTTAATTTGGTATAAAAACCATGGGTCAATCTTCGAGTGCTGGAATATTTCATCAACGGTTAATTTAGCTCGAAATGCATCAGCAACAAACCAAATCCTATTGGGCCCACACTCTCTTAACTCCTTGATAATTTCATCACGATTATCTGAAAATTCTACTAACCCATCAACACCAATCTCCAGACCTCTTAAAGCTTTTTGAAAAGATTCTTGAAAGGTTCTTCCCATCGCCATAACTTCTCCAACTGACTTCATTTGAGTAGTCAGTCTTGAGTCCGCTTGTGGAAATTTTTCAAAAGCAAAACGTGGAATTTTGGTAACTACATAGTCAATAGATGGTTCAAAAGAAGCGGGGGTAAGACCCCCCGTAATGTCATTCTTCAGTTCATCAAGTGTGAGGCCTATGGCTAATTTTGCAGCAATTTTTGCAATAGGGAACCCGGTTGCTTTAGAGGCCAATGCCGATGATCGCGAAACCCTTGGGTTCATTTCAATTACAACCATCCTTCCATCATCAGGATTAATTGCAAACTGCACATTAGAACCACCTGTATCTACTCCAATCTCTCTCAAAACATTAATTGATGCATTTCTCATGATTTGATATTCTTTATCTGTTAAGGTTTGAGCAGGTGCAACAGTAATTGAATCTCCAGTATGAACTCCCATGGGATCTAAATTTTCAATTGAACAAATAATTATGCAATTATCATTGGAATCTCGAACTACCTCCATTTCAAATTCTTTCCAACCAAGGAGTGACTCTTCAATAAGGAGCTCATCTGTTGGGGAGGCATCTAAACCTCTTTCACAAATTAAAATAAACTCTTCTTTGTTATAGGCAATCCCTCCTCCACTACCACCCATCGTAAAGGATGGACGAATAATGGCTGGGAAACCAATTGATGCTTGAACTTGAATAGCCTCTTCCATGCTATGCGCGATTGCAGATTTAGCTGATCCTAATCCAATACTGCTCATTGCCTCTTTAAATTTTTGTCTATCTTCTGCCTTATCAATAGCTTCTTTTGAGGCACCAATCAACTCCACGTCGAATTTTTTAAGTACCCCATGCTTATCTAAATCTAGCGCACAATTTAACGCAGTTTGGCCACCCATAGTAGGTAGCAAAGCATCAGGTCGCTCTTTCTCAATTATCTTAGCAAGCATTTGCCATTGAATGGGTTCTATGTAAGTGGAATCAGCCAGATTAGGATCAGTCATAATAGTGGCAGGATTTGAATTTACTAATATAGTTCTATAGCCTTCTTCCATTAGCGCCTTACATGCCTGTGCCCCGGAATAATCAAACTCACATGCCTGTCCGATTACAATTGGGCCAGCCCCTATGATAAGAATTGATTTAATGTCTGTTCTTTTAGTCACTCTATGAAGCCTTTTTATCCAACATTAAACTGATAAAACGATCAAACAGATAACTCATTTCCGAAGGTCCAGGGCTAGCTTCAGGATGACCCTGAAAACTAAAAGCAGGAACATTTTTAATCTTAATCCCTTGAATCGTGTTATCAAATAATGATTGATGGGTTACCTCTACCTGATTGGGTAAGTTTTGATCATCAACTGCGAAACCATGGTTTTGGCTGGTAATAAAAACCTTCTTTGATTGTAAGTCTTGAACAGGATGATTTGCTCCATGATGGCCAAATTTCATTTTTTTTGTTTTAGCTCCAGCGGCAATTGCAAGCAGTTGATGACCTAAACATATGCCAAATGTTGGAATTTTTTTATCAAGTAATATCTTGATATTTTTTATAGCATAATCACATGGCTCTGGATCACCTGGCCCATTTGATAAGAATACTCCGTCAGGTTTTGATTTTAGAATATCTTCAATGGGAAAGTTTGCAGGAAATACTTCGACTTCACACCCCCTCGAAACAAGCATTCTTAAAATATTTTTTTTCACCCCATAGTCATAAGCTGCAATCTTTAAAAAAGATTTTGGTTTACTTTCATATCCTAAGCCTAATGACCACTCACCCTCAGTAACACTATATTTTTTTGATGTAGTTACTACTTTTGCTAAATCCATACCCGATAATCCTGGAAATTTTCTTGCCATTTCTAAAGCTTTTTCCTCCTGACCAGACACATATATACATCCTGCTTGTGCACCATTTTTTCTAATATGTCTTGTTAATTCACGGGTATCAATGTCAGCAATAGCAACCAGATTTTCATTCTCACAATATTGGGCTAATGTATACTTTTTCCTGAAATTGGATGCATAAATAGGTAGGTCTTTTATGATAAGGCCACTTGCATTAATTTTGGGAGATTCTATATCTTCCAAATTGATGCCGGTATTTCCAATATGAGGATAAGTTAGGCAAACTAATTGCTCAGTGTAGGATGGATCTGTAAGAATTTCTTGGTAACCAGTCATGGCGGTATTAAAAACTACTTCACCAACAGTATAACCGTCAACACCAATTGAATTACCTCGAAACTTTGTTCCGTCTGCAAGCACTAAGATGGCCGGCTTTTTATGCGACAAACACAACTCCTAAGGTAATTAAAGCTAGATACAACAAACGGGTGAATATAATTCTCCCGCTCGATGAGATTATAAATGAATAAGGTGTTTACAGCAATTTAAAACGTTCAATTTTGGGATATAATTTTTATTGTTTTAAGCCCAGAACATCCTGCATATCGAATAGGCCATTAGTTTTATCTGCTAAGAACTTTGCTGCTCTTAAAGCCCCTTTAGCAAACGTTTTTCTATTGCTCGCTTTATGGGTTAACTCTATTCTTTCACCGTCACCCGCATACAAGACGGTATGATCCCCAACTATGTCCCCTCCTCTGATAACAGAGAATCCAATTTCGTTTCGCTTGCGAGAGGGCATTATACCTGTGCGTTTAAATGTTCCATGTTCTTTAAGGGACCTTCCTGAACTTTTTGCTACCGACTCACCCAAACTAACTGCAGTGCCAGATGGTGCATCTACTTTGTCCTTATGATGAGATTCGATTATTTCAATATCAAAATCTTCGTGCATTATTGCAGTTGCAGACTCGACAAGTGATAATAAAAGATTTATTCCAATACTCATATTTGGCGCAAAACATATTGCAATATTTTTTGCCACATTGGCAATGTTATCTTTTTCAGCCTCTGAAAAACCAGTTGTCCCTAAGACATAGTTAATTTTATTTTTTTGGCATAAGTCTATGTAATTATTGCTTGCCTTAGGCCTTGTGAAGTCAATGAGAATATCCGCTTTTTCAGAAATGGCATCAAACTTTGGTTGTATAACGATGCCTGTTTTGATTCCACAAAAATAACCAGCATCCTCTCCGAGGTGATTCGCTTTTTCATGATCTAATGCCCCAACTAATTTTGTTTGGTTATCATGATGAATCTCCTGTATTAAAGTTTGGCCCATCTTACCTGTAGCTCCGACAACAATAATATTAAGGGTGTGATTCATGTCTTAAAATCCAATTTTTTCTAGCATTAAGTCAAAATAATCTGGTTCATCTGATTTATTGTCAATTATATCTTGTTTCGACTTTGCTTGCTCCTTAAGATCATTTTCTTTAACCTTTAATTGTTCTTCTTCCTTTTCTTGAGAAATATCTTTTTTTATAACTTCATTGACTGAATCTTTTGTATCTAGCATTTTATTTTCAACTTCAACCTCTTGAATCACTTCCTCTCTAATTTTTTCTGTTTGATTCTCTTTCTCATTTTGAATGCTATCTTTAATTTTTTCCTTTTTTATTTCATTTACTTCGATTTGTTTAGACTCATCAGACTCCCAAAATTTCATTTTATCTATCCAAGAATCTTCTTCCTTTTTCGTTTCTTCATTAGCTGTTGGTGTCTTTTTATTTTCTGTTTTTTCTTCTGTTTTATTTTTTTCTGGTTTATTTTGATTTTGTTTATCAGACTGCATTTGCTTTGTTTCTTCTGCCTTTTTAATTTCTTGGTCAATTTCTTTTCTTTGCGTCTCTATTACTTCGGCTTGATTGGCCTCATCAGACTCCCAAAATTTCATTTTATCCACCCATGAGTCTTCTTCACTTTGCATTTCATTATTCGTTTCTTTGGTTATTACATGTTCTTTTAATTTTTCTTTTTTATTTACATCTATATCTCCTTTACTTGGTATTACTTCGCCTGTAATAGCTTTAAGTAATTCTTTCTCGAAATTCAACACCACGTGCCTTCTTTCAGTAAACCCAAGCTTATTTTTAGTACTGTCATATGTGTTTATTACATATAAATAGTCCCAACGATCTTTATGAAAACTATCTGCAATTAGTGGGGTTCCAAGAATAAACTTAACTTGAGATTTAGTCATACCGGGCTTTAACTTTAGCAACATTTCACTATCAATCTCATTGCCTTGTTGTATTTCCATTTTATACACAATAGGTGCATTTAAATCTGGTGTTGCACATCCATATAAAATTACAATAAAAAATAAAAAAAACAATCGCATAGAAAATAAGGGTTTATTTGCAAAGATTCATAATATACCATGTGAATATTAACTTTTAATTTACAATTTTGGAGAATTTATGGAAGAACATATCCAGCTTAAAAAGACAGGATTAAAAGCTACACTTCCAAGAATAAAAATACTTGATATATTTCAAAACAGTAAAGAAAGGCACCTTTCTGCAGAAGATATCTACAAATTAATGATAAATACTAGTGAGGAGATAGGTCTTGCAACTATATATCGAGTTCTCACACAATTTGAACAAGCTGGTATTTTAATTAGACATCATTTTGAAAGTGATAAAGCAGTATTTGAACTTAATGAAAAATCACATCATGATCATATTGTCTGTCTTCAATGCGGACATGTTGAAGAATTTAGAAATGATGATATTGAGAAACTTCAAGTTGAAGTTGCAGACAATTTAGGTTTTAAAATAATTGAACATTCACTTTATATTTATGGTGATTGTGCAAAAAAAGCTTGCCCACACAAAGCCAAGAGATAGCTAGCAATCTAAAAAAGATCAATTAGCCAATATTTCTTTTGCATGCTCCAAAGTAGTGGCAGTGATGTCTAGTCCCCCAAGCATTCTTGCAATTTCCTGGATCCGCTCTTCGTTTTCCAAGAACTCAATATTACTTTTTGTCTCTTTTGCAATAGTATTTTTGGATACTCTAAAATGGTATTTCGACTTCGCAGCAACCTGAGGAAGATGAGTGATCACAAAAATTTGACGGTCATTAAAATCACTTAACGATTTTAATAAATTTCCAACAATTTCAGCTACTCCCCCGCCTATACCCACATCCACCTCGTCAAAAATCATAATAGGCACATCTATCTCAGTCATAGAAGACACTCTAATCGCAAGACTTATTCTTGATAACTCCCCTCCCGATGCGACTTTTTGAATTGGCCTTAGATCAGCCTCAAGATGAGTTGCTATCAGAAATTCAATTTGTTCATTTCCATTTACAGAAGGATTACCACTTAACAAATTAACTTTAAATTTTGCATTTTTAAATGATAGCTCCTTTAATTTATTCGTAATTTGATCACTTAATCTTTTGCTTGCTATTTCCCTTTTTTTACTCAGTTCCTTAGCAACATTATTATAATTTTCTCTTGCCTTTGTAAGTACTTCACTCTTATCTTTTTCATTTACAAGAAGATTAAGGTCATTAATCCTATTCTCCCAATGCCTGCTTATCTCCATTAATTCATCTGCATTTAGCTTATATTTTCTCAAAAAATTAAAAGTAGACTCTATTTTGGATTCAATATCATTTTTCTCAGCCTCATTTACTT
>CALKDJ010000054.1 GCA_938084195.1 uncultured Methylophilaceae bacterium | reverse complement strand
AATATACGACACCCGCAATTTCCTTTTTTTTCTCTGGTGGAGGGAGTTGGATTCGAACCAACGTACTCAGAGAGAACGGATTTACAGTCCGTCGCCTTTAACCACTCGGCCACCCCTCCCAACCGAACCCAAAATTATGGTATGTTTGACAGATTTTGTCAATAAAAATAATAACTTAAATTAAAAAGAATTGGTGCCCTCTGTCGGATTCGAACTGACGACCTACGCATTACAAGTGCGTTGCTCTACCAACTGAGCTAAGAGGGCAATTTGAAAAAACGTAACTATATCAATTTTTTTTCTTTGAAACCAGTTTTATCTAATTATTTTACAATTTTCAAATGGGGTTTTTTGATTTTTTGTTCTATATTTTTTTTCGTTTTTTTCGCTTTCTTTCCAGTAATACAAATTCTATCAAAAAATAACCCCTCTCCATTTTCTTGAGCATATATTGACTTAATTGAATCAATTGGAATCAAAATATCTTCGTGAATACCAGCAAACCTTGAAGAGAAAGATACTAAATCGTCTATCACTAATTTTGTTACCGAAGTGGGGGAAATATTGAGGATAATCTCATCATTCTTATCATGGCCCCTTGGGACTATAACTTGATTCGATAAACTAACCAGTATGTATGGGGTAAATCCCTCATCTATGCACCAATCAAAAATTGCCCTAACTAAATACGGCTTTGTTGATTTCATAATTAATTATGTTCGCATAGCTTTTTCTGAAGGTGACATAGCCTCTTCAAATAATGGTCTTTGAAAAATCTTATCTGCATACTTTAGGAGCGGCGCACAACTTGATGGGAGTTTAATGTTGTAATGATCTAACCTCCATAAAAGTGGTGCAATTGCGACATCAAGCATGGAATATTCCTCATGCAATAAATAAGCTTGCTTACCTAAAATTGGACTAATCTGCATCAATATATCAGTTACTTTTTTTCTTGCAGGCTCTGAAACTTCTGCATCTTCTGATTCCAGGTCAGACATATTAATAAATAATTGACTCTCAAAATCTTTTAAGAATAATCTAGCACGTGCTCGCATTACAGGATCAGGCGGCATTAATTGAGGATGGGGAAATCTTTCATCGATATATTCATTAATAATATTTGCATCGGTTAGAATTAAATCTCTTTCAACTAATACTGGATAGTCAGAATAAGGACTCAAAGTTGATAAGTCCTCGGGTTTATTTGTAAGATCCACATCAACTACTTCGAAGTCCATGCCCTTTTCAAAGAGAACAATTCGACATCTGTGGCTAAATGGGTCGGTAGAATTTGAATAAAGTTTCATCATGTGATTTATTTAATATTTTTCCAATATTCCTTTTTTAGATTAATGACCAAAACTAGAAGCAATAATAAAAATGCGAGCACATAATAACCTATTTGCTTTCTCTTTTGTTGATTAGGCTCCGAAACAAAAACCATGAAATTTGTTATATCTCCAATGAATTGGTCGTACTCTTCAGGGTTAAGTAAACCTTTTTTTTGTAAAATTAAGGAATTTGATGTTTTATCGTAGAATTGCTCACCTTGCAGTTCCCATAATATATGAGGCATAGCAGAATTTTGATACACCGTATTATTCCAACCCATCTCTCGAGAAGAATCTCTGTAAAATCCTCTTAAATAACTATAAATCCAATCAGCACCTCTTGACCTTGCAGTTACTGATAAATTTGGTGGTGAGGCTCCAAACCATACTTTGGCATTTTCATTTTGCATTGAAATATCCATAGGATCACCTATTTTATCCGCTGTAAAAAGTAAATCTTTTTTTATTGTCTCTTCACTAAGGCCTATTAATTTTAATTGGTTATACCTCATATAACTTGCGCTATGACAATTAAGGCAATAATTTATAAAATTTCTTGCTCCCCTTTGCAAAGAACTTTTATCATCAAGATCAACTGGAGCACTTAAAAGCTTTACTTGGTCAGCTGCATATACAGGCACAAAAAAACAGACACAGATAATTATTAGAATCAAATTCTTCATGGCATAGTTACCCTATTGGGTACCTTCTTAGTCACATCCTTTTTGCTGTAAATGGGCATTAAAATAAAAAATAGAAAATAAATAATTGTAAAAATCCTAGCAGCAAAAGTAGCAATATCACCACCACCAATTATTGGTAATGCCGAAGAAAATTGTCCCCAAACGTAAGATGGCTCTGTTCCCAGATAACCCAAAACAAGAAAACTAACCACGAAAGCAGTAAGCCACTTTTTAAAAAGCTTACCTTTATAACGGATTGATCTTACCGGGCTTTTATCCAGCCAAGGCACTAAGAATAAAATCATTACAGATAATCCCATGGCTGCAACACCAGGAAATTGACTACCCATAATCGGGGGAACAGCCCTCAAAATAGAATAAAAGGGGGTAAAATACCAAACAGGTGCGATATGGTCTGGGGTTACTAATGGATTCGCAGGAACAAAATTGTTATGTTCTAAAAAGTAACCACCCATTTCCGGTGCGAAAAAAATAATGGATGTAAATACAATTAAAAATACAGTCAATCCGATTAAATCTTTTACAGTATAGTAAGGATGAAATGGGATTGCATCTAAGGGAATACCTGTTTTTTTATCTTTAACTTGTTTTATATCTACTCCATCAGGATTGTTTGAGCCCACTTCATGCAATGCGATTAAATGTCCAAAAATAAGCCCAGCTAATGCTAGAGGTAATGCAATAACATGAAAAGCAAAAAAACGATTTAAAGTTGCATCAGATACCAGGTAGTCTCCACGCACCCATTCAGCAAGATCAGGCCCTATAAAGGGAATAGTAGCAAATAAGTTTACAATAACCTGTGCGCCCCAGTAAGACATTTGTCCCCAAGGTAAAAGGTAGCCAAAAAATGCTTCTGCCATAAGTAATAAAAAAATTAATACTCCAAACAACCATAATAATTCTCTCGGTTTTTTATATGATCCATACATAAGACTTCGGAACATATGAAGATAAATTACTACAAAAAACAAAGATGATCCTGTCGAATGCATGTAACGGATGAGCCATCCAAAAGAGACATCCCGCATTATATATTCCACGGAGGCAAATGCCTCTTCCGCATCTGGTTTGTAATGCATGGTTAAAAAGATGCCAGTCAAAATTTGCATTACAAAAACGAACAAAGCTAATGCACCAAAAAAATACCAAAAATTAAAATTCTTTGGAGCATAATATTCAGTTAAGTGATTTTTAATAAAAGACGAGAGTGGAAATCTCTCATCCACCCAGCCGAGAAGTCCTCCTGATTTATTATTTTCGATTTTTGCCATACTTAGACTTTTTCCTCTTGATCTTCACCAATAATAATAGTGTCATTATCTACATACTTATGCGGTGGCACGACTAAATTGGTAGGAGCTGCGGAGCCTTTAAATACTCTCCCAGATAAATCAAATTTTGATCCATGGCATGGGCAGAAAAAACCACCTTCCCATTCACTACCCATATCACCTTTTGCCGCCAATTTTGGTGATGGTGAACATCCTAAATGAGTACAAATACCTACGATCACTAAAACATTTGATTTAATAGATCGTGTTTTATTTTGACAATAACTGGGTTGTTGCGATGTTACTTTTAGATTTGGGTCTGCAAGATTTGAATCATTTTTATCAAGCGTTTTTAACATATCCTCGGATCTATTTAATATCCATACAGGCTGGCCGCGCCACTCGGTTGTTTTAATTTCTCCAGAATTTACAGCATTGACCTTAAACTCTACAGCTGCCCCAGCAGCTTTAGCTTTTTCACTTGGTAACATACTAGACACAAAAGGAACAC
>CALKDJ010000053.1 GCA_938084195.1 uncultured Methylophilaceae bacterium | reverse complement strand
TGAACGCATGTTTATTTTCTTCTTTTTTAAATATTAAAATAATTAAACTCAAGCTACTTTATATGAATGAATCTAAAATAATTTTTGAATTAATTTATGAATTTAACTCATAAAACTATGAAGACCAAGCAAAATGTAATTAAAATTGTTTTTTGTACCAAATGTGGTTGGCTTACAAGGTCCACCTGGATGGCTCAAGAGATTCTTATTACATTTACTAATGACATAGATTCTTTGTCATTAGTTCCAAGTGATGGCGGAAGATTTGAAATATGGTGTAATGACCAACTTATTTTTTCAAGGGCTGCTGAAAGAAAGTTTATTGAAATAAAAGAAATAAAAGTGAGAATAAGAAATTTAATAGATCCAGATAGACCTCTTGGGCACAATGATACGATAAAGAAAATATGAAAAAACTCTCTATGGATGTCTTTTTTAGTAAAGATGGACCCTTAAGTAAGGTGATTTCTGGCTATCAAATTAGGCCTAGCCAAGTTGCAATGTCAAACCTAGTGGACGAAACTATTTTCAATCAAAATTCTCTTGTGGTGGAGGCAGGAACCGGTATTGGCAAGACATTTGCATATTTAGCACCTGCGCTAATGAGGGGAGAAACTGTTATTATTTCCACAGCTACCAAAAATCTTCAAGACCAGCTATATAATAAAGATATCCCAAAGATACGAGAAGCACTCAAAATTCCAGTAAAGGTCGATTTACTCAAAGGCAGATCTAATTATATATGCCAATTAAGAATGGAAGATGCATTAATGAGTGGGCAGTTTTTAAACAAAGAGGATGGAGCATATTTAGAAAAAATTAAACAATTTGCTGATCATTCCAACACGGGTGAAATATCCGAGGTGCATGATGTACCTGAATTTTCAACAATATGGCCTATGGTGACTTCCACTGCAGATCATTGTTTAGGACAGTCATGCGAGTTTTCTAAAAGTTGTTTTTTTCTAAAGGCTAGAAAAGAAGCTCTAAGTTCAGAGATTGTAATCGTTAACCATCATTTATTTTTTGCTGACTTTGTTCTTAAGGATGAAGAAATTTCTGAAATTCTTCCTAAAGCAAATACTGTGATTTTCGACGAGGCTCATCAAGTCCCCGATATAGCTTCAATTTTCTTTGGCAATAATTTTTCCACTAATGAGATAAATTACTTAATGCAAGATACACAATCTGTTTTTGAAAAATTAGGTAAAAATAAAAAAAAGTTATTGGCTATATCATCGGTTGTGCTAGATGAAATTAAAAATATTCGGAATTTTTTTCCAACAAGTAATCATCGTGTTATTTATGAAAAGATTGAAAATATAACTGAATTTGAGTCTCATCTTAATTCCATTCATAAGAATCTTATAAAACTAGATAAGATTTTCACATTATTAGATGATCAGAGTCCTGAGCAAAAAAAAATCATAGAACGATATGCAAATTTAAAAGAAAAAATAAGCCCTTGGTTGGTTGAAAAAAATAATGACTATGTTTATTGGCTTGATATTTTTTCAAAATCTGTGCAGTTTAATATGACACCCTTTTCTGTTTCAGAGAGTTTTGAAAAGTTTAGGGATAAGAACAAAATGTCCTGGATATTCACCTCAGCAACACTGGCAGTTAATGAAAACTTTGATTTTTTTCAAAATTTATTAGGTTTACATGAGTCGGTTACAAAAAGATTAGATAGCCCATTTAATTTTAAAGATAATGCCTGCCTTTATGTTCCAAAGAATATGCCTGATCCTAACACCACAATTTTCAATTTGACACTAATCAAAAAAATATTTCCTTTGATTAATGCAGCTAATGGAAGAACATTTATTTTATCAACTAGCCTTAAGGCAATGAAGGAAATTTCCGCGTTATTAAAAGATATTTTTAGTGAGCAAAAAGTAGAATTTCCTATTCTGACCCAAGGAGAAGATTCAAAAAAAGTATTAATTAATCGTTTTAAATCCCATGGAAATGCGGTTCTTATTGGTTCTATGAGTTTCTGGGCTGGCATTGATGTAAGGGGCTCTTCATTATCCTTAGTCATTATCGATAAATTACCTTTTCAGTCACCTGGAGATCCTGTTTTTGAGTCAAAAATAAATCGCCTTAAAGATTTAGGACAAAATCCATTTATGACCTTTCAATTACCACAGGCTATTATTTCCCTTAAGCAAGGAGCTGGAAGATTAATAAGAGATGAAGTTGACAAAGGAGTCTTAATGATTTGTGATCCCCGCATTATTGATAAACCTTATGGAAAAAGAATATGGAAAAGTCTTCCTGCTTTTAAAAGAACTAGGCAAGAAATAGATGTTATGAATTTTTTAAAAAGCTTATAATTAGACTCATATGATTTTATCTCTCGACACATCTGGACCTTTATTTTCAATAGCAATCTTAAATAATAAATGTTTAGAAATGCGAGAATTTGAGGCTAACAAAGCTCAATCAGAAAGGATGATTATTGAAATTCAAGCGCTTCTTAAAACATTGAGTCTCAGTTTTAAAGATATTAAAGGCATTGCATTTGGCTCAGGGCCTGGCTCATTCAGTGGAGTAAGGGTTGCATGTGGAATAGCATACGGCATTGCATTTGCAAAAGAGATTCCAATTAATGGTGTGAATACGCTCGAGGCACTGGCAGCAATCAATCCTAATAAAAATTCCATAAGTTGTATTGATGCAAGAATGCAGCAAATGTATTTAGGTGCTTTTGAATCCAAAAACTCTAAAATTACTAAGACGGGAGAAATGGGAGTTTTTGACCCAAAGAGTCTTCCTGAATATCAATTAACCAATCCTATTATTATTGGATCTGGTGTAAAAATTTATATCAATCAATTAAAAGAGCGTTATGGCCATTTAAACCCTTTTTATGATGAAAAAAATTATGCGCTTGCTGGAGTAATTGCTAAATTATCTCAAAATCGATTTTTAAAAGACTTTGATCTTGTAAATGCATCTCCTAGTTATATTAGAAATAAGGTTGCTGATACAATTATTGAAAGGCGTGAGAGGCAATAAATATTGTTGCCAGAACTCATCGAAAAAGAAGCACAATTAACTTTTTTATCAGAAGTTATTGCTCTTGAGAATAATGCTCAATTAAGCCCATGGTCATTAAAAAACTTTGAGGATGCATTGACAGCACAAAATTTATTTAAAGTATTTTTTATTGAGAATAAATTAGTTGGATATTATGTTGCTTTGCTTGCAGCAGATGAATGTCAGTTATTAAATATTGCTATACATAGCGACTTTCAAAATAATGGTTATGGTCATTATTTAATAACGCATTTAAAAAAAATATGTGTTGATGCAAATGTTGCAAGTATTTTTTTAGAAGTAAGAGCTTCAAATAAAAAAGCGATTAGGCTTTATGAAAAGAATGGTTTTAATGAATTAGGTATAAGAAATAATTATTATAAAAATAACATAGGCTGGGAAGATGGAATTTTAATGGGATCTGAATTATGATAGATAAAATTGAATCTTCCCTAATATTCGAGGAACTTGGTCTAAATCCTATTTGGAAAGAGAGATTAAATGATAACAACCTAAAAAATGAAATCTATTTTTATCAGGAGTTGATTTTTGAAAAAAATTTAGTTTTCTTTATTGCTCTTACTGATGATAAAGAAGAATTAGGTAAGCAAAAATTATTCCAAAATATTTGTAATTATTTAATATCGATTTCAGATAAAAAAATAGATAAATGTACTCGATGTGATTTATCTGATTTAGTTGCCTTAAAAAGAAAACCAAAATTTGTTCTTCTATTAGCTGATAAAAATTTGAGCTTGAGGGATTCTCTCTTGAAACAATGGGATTTGTCAGATATTTCTCGCTCGAAAACCTCATTGACTGAAATGATTAAAAAGCCAATGAGTAAAGAAATTTTGTGGCATGATATTCAATCATTCATTAATAAAATCTATTCAAAAAAATGAAAGCATCTAAATTTTACATATCAACATTCAAAGAGGCACCGTCAGATGCGGAGCTAATTAGTCATCAGCTAATGATCCGTGCAGGCTTAATTAAGCGTCTTGGCTCAGGTCTTTATTCTTGGATGCCAATGGGTTTGAAAATTTTAAAAAAAATAGAAAATATAATTCGTAATGAAATGAACGAAGTAGGTGGGGTAGAACTTCTTATGCCAGCAATACAACCTGCTGAACTTTGGGAGGAAACTGGACGTTGGGATGTTTTCGGACCACAAATGCTAAAGATAAATGACAGACATGACCGATTATTTTGTTTTGGGCCAACCCATGAAGAGGTTATTACCGATATTGTAAGAAATGAATTAAATAGTTATAAACAATTACCAAAAAATTTCTATCAGATTCAGATGAAATTTCGTGATGAAATTCGTCCAAGGTTTGGTGTGATGCGGGCAAGAGAATTTTTAATGAAAGATGCATATTCCTTTCATGCTGACATGGATTCTTTAAAAAGAACTTATCAGCTAATGTATGAGACCTATAATACTATTTTTAAAAAAATTGGTTTAAATTTTCGGGCTGTTCAGGCGGATAACGGTGCTATTGGAGGGGAGGGCTCCCACGAGTTTCATGTTTTAGCTGAATCTGGTGAGGATGAGCTTCTTTATGATGAAGAAAGTGATTTTGCAGCTAATGTTGAGATAGCTAAAAACCATCCAAATAGAAAAAATTTAAAGTCATGCAGAGGTATAGAGGTTGGACATATATTCCAATTGGGTACTAAATATTCAAATGACATGAAAGCAACTTTTATTAATGAATCAGGTAAGCCATGTCCGATGATTATGGGGTGTTATGGAATTGGTGTTTCAAGAATTGTGGCTGCTGCTATAGAGCAAAAAAATGATGAGAATGGCATAATTTTTCCTCAGTCTATTGCTCCATTTGAAGTTGTGATTACACCCATTGGCTATGATAAAAGTTCAAAAGTAAAAGAGGCTGTAGAGGAGTTATATTCGATATTACTGGAAGATAATTATGATGTTTTATTGGATGATAGAGGTCTTCGACCAGGGGTAATGTTTAGTGAGGCAGAATTATTGGGTATACCTCATCGCATCACGATCAGTGAAAAAACATTGATAGATGGTAAATACGAGTATAAAAATCGATCTTCATCGGAATCTTCGTTAATTGGAAGTAATGAACTTATAAATTTACTAAAGATAGATTAATTGATTACCTTGTAAGCGTGATATGTACCATGTTCATTTTCTGAATCAATGTATAAAAAATAATAACCATTGTTTGTGTAACCCAATCCATTGAAATGATTTTTTGAACGTATTTTCAAATCTGAAGCCAATTTTGAAAAGCCTATATATTTTCCAGCAATGTCATAAATCAAAAAACGCTTGTGGTCTACATCAAGCAGAATAAATTCATGACCTTTAATACCAGTATATGCTATGAAACTAGCAGCAACATCATGATGCTCAACATCGGGTGTTTTAAAGTCCAATTCAATTGTTTTTGTTAGCTGATAATTTTTTGCGTCAACAACAAAAACTTTATTTCCTCGTTCTTGTTTCGCGTAATAGACATTTTCTTGATGATCGAATGTAGGCATGGTCGATGCGCTACCAAAAGCAGGAGCAAAATTTGATATTACATCGGATTTACCAGTTAACATTCCTTTGTCATTTAGTTCTAATGAGAAAATACCTGTCATTGGAGCAAATCCAGCTTGACTTGAAACGTTATAAGTTACTGTCTCTAACTGGGAAGTCTGTTCATTAAAGTAGATGGAGCGGTTATCAAATCCAGGTTTAGTTGAATCAAGATATTGCCCTTGCTCATCGTAAGTATGAATTAGGGATTTTGAGATTGGGGCTTCATAAGCAGATCCCATTGGTGCAAGCCCACCATCAGCAATGTAATATTTTTTTTCAGCTGGAATGTAAGCAACGGTCTGGGGACGAGAAGTCGGTGCTTTTTTTAAGATGATTTTGAAAACAAGTTCTGCATCTTTCTTAATATCGCTTATAGCTGAGTGCGAGAATACACTTGTTAAAATAAGAAAAATAATTTTATATTTCATATCAATCCTTTCAATAATTAACTTTGGCTTAATTTTGGTCTTTTTGTTCAATAAACATTGCATCCCCATAACTAAAAAATCTATATTTTTTTTCTATTGCATGATTGTAAGCCTTTTTGGTAAATTTACTTCCTGCAAATGCTGAAATTAGCATTAAAAGGGTACT
>CALKDJ010000052.1 GCA_938084195.1 uncultured Methylophilaceae bacterium | reverse complement strand
ACCTTGCCTTACTTTGTCAAAACTCATTCTATTCCTTGTGTTATTAAATTATTAGTTTGTCCAGTCAAGAATCACTTTGCCAGATTGCCCTGACCTCATAACATCAAATCCTTCTTGAAAGTCTTTATATGAAAAACGATGTGTGATGATTTTTTCTAGAGGTAAACCAGATTGCACCATCATTGAACCCTTATACCAAGTTTCAAAGATCTCTCGCCCATAAATACCTTTGATAGTTAAACCTTTGAAAACTACCATATCCCAATCAATACCTGAACCTTGCGGCATAATAGCGAGCATCGCGATTTGACCCCCATTTATCATCAATTCCAACATTCCACTAAATGCGACTGGGGACCCCGACATTTCAAGACCCACATCAAAGCCCTCAAATATTCCCAATGATTCCATCAATTTTTTATCAATTTTTTGATCAGTAACATTGATAGTAATTACGCTTGGAACAATTTTTTTAATAAGTTGGAGACGATATTGATTAAGATCTGTAATAACAATATTTCTGGCCCCAGCATGTTTGGCAACCATAGCAGCCATAATACCAATAGGTCCGGCACCCGTTATTAAGACATCTTCGCCGACCATGTTAAAAGATAATGCCGTATGTACTGCATTACCATAAGGATCAAAAACTGATAAGAGATCTGTAGATATTTCTCTACTTGGTTTAAAAACAACTTTTGACGGCACTGAGAGATATTCAGCAAAGGCACCTGTACGATTAACACCAACGCCAATTGTAAATGGACATAAATGTGGTTTCCCTGCTAAACAATTCCGGCAACGACCACATGTAATGTGTCCCTCTCCCGAAACAATATCTCCAACCTTAAGATCTGTTACATTAGAGCCGAGCTTTACAATTTCTCCAGCATATTCATGGCCAGTTGTCATTGGAACTGGAATTGTTTTTTTTGCCCATTCATCCCAATTATAAATATGTATATCAGTTCCACATATTGCAGTTTTATGAATTTTAATGAGCACATCATTGTTTCCGACATCTGGTTCAGAAACGTCTTCTAACCAAATACCTTCTTTTGCTTGGCTTTTAACTAAGGCTTTCATGTATCCCCAAAATAAAAGGTTTTTAAATAATAATTATATGTCAAATTCAACTGTCATATAGAAATATGTTTTTAAAGGATATTGCTATCATAATGATTTTTGTAGACTTAGTATGATAAAGAATGTTCCAGATTTTTCTTGAGATATAATAAGGTAGAAAAATTTAAAAATTAAGTATAAAGTATAAATATAATATTAATTTCAGGAAACAAAGTAATAAAAAGTATGTGGGTTATTTTCTTAATTAGTTTATGGAGGTTTTGAAATGGATATTAAGCAGTTGAAAAGCAGACATAAAGAGTTGAATAAATTAATAGAATTAGGATTTAAAAACTATATACCTGACCTTAAGATAAGAAAATTTAAAAAAGAAAAACTAAGAATAAAAGAGCGTTTAGAAAAAAACTGATATAAATTTTTTAGACATCGTAATCCAGTTTCTTAATTATAAAATTTGTGATTGTTAATTTTAATTTTTAAACTGTACCTGCAAGTTTTTTGTGTGGCTAGCTTTATATTTTTTGGATTTGTTGTTTGTTTATAAAAAGAGGTGTTTCTTTATTTAGAATATTAATAAGCACAATTGCTCTTTCCATACCATCATCTATTTTATATACAGCTTCTAACCCCCTGTATAAGCCTTCCTTAATTTTAATCTTATCTCCTGTTTTAAAATGCGATTCTATTTGATTCAATTGCTTAGCCTCTGTTGCTTTAAGAGTGATAATAAGTTGAGATGGGACTTGAATTGGTACTTCGCCTATTTTAAGAAGCTTACTTACACCATAAGTTGAACGAATTGTGTGTATTATCTTTTGTGCTAGTTGATTGGCTTGAATAAATACGTAGCGCGAAAAAAGAGGTACTTTTTTAATTTTTATCTGATGAGCAGTCAGACTTTCTTTGCGAAACATTGGGCAGTAGGCATTAAAACCCTGATATTTAAGCTGTTCAATTGCTTGAGCTTCCTTTTGTACTTTGGTCTCTACAACCCACCAGTTTAGATAGGTTTTTTTTATATTCTTGTGCATGACAATTATTATACCCCTTGTGTTTACTTAAAATTATGTTTAAGATAATTGTAGTTCAATGTTGAACAATAATTATAATTTTACTGATTCTTCATGCTGTGTGATCACTCAGCTTGGCGGTAGCGTTGTGAAAAATAAATGAATACAAAATCTAAAACACAAAATTCTGATACTCATTTTAAAGTAATGAACTTAATATCTAAAAATCCGGATATAACTCAAAGAGAGTTAGCTAAAAAGACAGGCATAAGTTTAGGCTCAATGCATTACTGCCTTAAGGCTTTGGTAAAAAAAGGTTGGGTAAAAGTTGGTAATTTTCGAAGAAATCCAGACAAAGCGGCATATTTATATCTCTTAACAACTGAGGGAGTCACCCAGAAATCAAAACTAGCTATTGATTTCTTGAAACGTAAGAAAAAAGAATATAATTTATTAAAACTTGAAATTGATAATCTTTCTAAAGAGCTCCATGACTAAAGTAAGAAGAAATACAAACATTGTTTTACGATTCATCATGATCAAGAAATTTTTGGACACATCTTTATGAAAATAGCAATAGCTGGTATTGGTTACGTTGGGCTCTCAGTCGCTATTCTTTTATCTCAATATCATGAGGTTGTTGCTCTTGATATTATTCCTGAAAAAATTGAACAACTTAATAAAAATATTTCTCCTATCGAGGATAATGAGATTAATGATTACTTAAAAAATAAAGACTTAAACTT
Organism: uncultured Methylophilaceae bacterium; assembly: GCA_938084195.1. The sequence continues at coordinate 15,069 of CALKDJ010000052.1, read as the reverse complement.
TAAAGCCACGCTTGATAAAGTAGAGGCCTATAAAGATGCTGATTTTATTATTATTGCCACTCCAACTGATTACAATCCTTCTAATAACTATTTTAATACCACTTCTATTGAATCAGTTATTCAAGATGTTATTAATATAAATAACAACGCTGTTATGGTCATAAAGTCAACCATACCAGTTGGCTATACTCAAAGAATTAAGAAAAAATTTAATTGTGAAAACATAATCTTTTCTCCTGAGTTTTTAAGGGAAGGATCTGCGCTTTATGACAACTTACACCCATCAAGGATTATAGTGGGTGAAATATCAGATAGAGCAAGAAAATTTGCAAGCCTTATGGAAAAAGCTGCTATCAAAGAGAATGTTCATGTTTTATTTACCGGTTCAAACGAGGCAGAGGCAGTAAAACTTTTTAGCAATTCTTATTTAGCGTTGAGGGTTTCCTACTTTAATGAGCTGGATTCTTTTGCAGAAACAAACAATCTAGACTCAAAACAAATTATAGAGGGAGTTTGTCTCGACCAGAGAATTGGTACACACTACAATAACCCATCATTTGGCTATGGTGGTTACTGCTTACCAAAAGATACAAAACAACTCAGAGCTAATTTTGAAAACGTGCCTAATAATCTTATTGGGGCAATTGTTGAAGCTAACTCGACACGTAAAGATTTTATTGCGAATTCAATTGTAAAGAGAAAGCCTAAGATTGTAGGTATACATAGACTTATTATGAAGTCTGGATCAGACAACTTTAGAGGATCCTCTATTCATGGAATTATTAAGAGAATTAAAGCTAAGGGGATGGAAGTAATAATTTATGAGCCATTACTTACAAAACAAGGGGAGATCAAATTTTCTAATTCAAGGGTGATTGATAGCCTAGAAAATTTTAAAAAAATCAGCAATGTAATTGTCGCCAATAGAATAGTAGATGAATTGAAAGATGTGAAAGAAAAAGTTTACTCAAGAGATATATTTAACTCTGACTAGTAGATCTAAAAAAAATTACAAATTACGAATGATGAAAATATTAGTGACAGGTGGAGCAGGATATATTGGGAGTCATCTTTGTGAAAAGTTGGTCCAAGATGGAAACGAAGTGATTTCTTTAGATAATTACTCAACTGGAACTAAAAAAAATCATGTAAATAAAGTTATTTATATTGAAGGAGAGACCTCAAATATTAATAGATTAGTTACCTTTACCCCAGATGTTATTTACCATTTAGGTGAATACTCAAGAGTTGAGCAAAGTTTTGATGATATTGAAAAAGTTTGGAGATCTAATAAAGATGGAATTTTTTCTGTATTGCAATTTTGTAGAAAAACAAAAGCAAAACTGATATATGCTGGCAGTAGTACAAAATTTGGTGATGGTGGTTTAGGGAGTTCTCAAAGTCCTTATGCATGGTCCAAGTCCTCAAATACGGAGTTAGTAAAAAATTATGGAGACTGGTTTGGTATTAAATATGCAATTACCTATTTTTACAATGTCTATGGTGGAAGGGAAATATCAAAAGGAAAATACGCAACATTAATTGCAATTTTTAAAGAAAAATACTTAAAAAAAGAGCCTTTACCGGTTGTAAGTCCTGGTAATCAGGTACGAAATTTTACGCATATAAAAGATATTATTTCTGGCCTTGCTTTAGTTGGAGAAAAAGGGTTAGGTGATAATTATGGTATAGGATGTTCTCAATCATATTCAATTTTAGAGATTGCTAAGATGTTTAGCTCAGACATAATATTTTTACCAAAGCGAAAGGGCAATAGAATGTCATCAAAGCTTGTTTGTGAAAAAATAAAAGATCTTGGTTGGGAAGAAAATTATTCAATTGAGGAATATATAAAAAAAATAGTGCTTGATGCAAAAGTAATGTTAAATTTAAAACAGTAATGGCTGTAGTTGCTGTTAAAGTCTAGTTAATTGTTCTATTAATACTATCTTTTGTATATTAAACAAATATTTATATAACTAGCACTGCTGGTGTTTACTATTGGAAATAAAGACTTTTTTTGCGAGGATAAAAGATGACTATAAAGAAAATTTTTACTGAATCTATAGCAGTTAAGGAAGAATTAATTTTAGGAGATGAATTAAATAAGCTCGAGGAGATGGGTCAAGCGATAGCTAAAGCAATTAAGAATGGTAAAAAATTAATGTTATGTGGTAATGGTGGTTCAGCAGCAGATGCACAACATTTAGCAGCAGAAATGTTAGTTAGACTTAGACCAGATTACAATCGTGAAGGTATTCCTGCAATATCACTAGCCCAAGACACATCAACTATAACCGCTTGTGGAAATGATTTTGGATATGATTATCTTTATGAGAGGATGGTTTGCACATTAGGAAGAAAAAGTGATATTTTTATCGGAATTTCAACTTCAGGAAAATCAGAAAACATAATACTTGCAATGAAAGCTGCAAAAAAAATGGGTATTACTGTTTTTGGGTTCCTTGGTTCAGGTGGGGGCCCAGCAAAATCATATTGTGATATAAGTTTTACAGTACCAAGTTATGATACTGGTCGAATTCAAGAGGCGCACATTACTGCCGGACATGCCTTAATGGAAAATATTGAAGATAAACTGATTGAAGAAGGGGTTATACATCTTAAGAAAAAAATTTAAATATGAATAAACCTATTACACTTAATGATATAGATGCATTTGTCTTTGATTTTGATGGGGTCTTAACTAATAATCTTGTACATCTTGATGAGGATGGTAAAGAGTGGGTTAGTTGCAGCAGAGCAGATGGCTTAGCCTTCGATGTACTTCGTAAACTAAAAAAACAAACCTATATACTATCAACAGAAAAAAATTTAGTTGTAACGGCTAGGGGTAAAAAACTTAAGGTTACCGTCATTCAAGGAGTAAGTAACAAAATTGAAGCTATTAAAAATCTTTCTATTAAAAAAAGGTTCGCACTACAAAATGTTTTGTATGTAGGCAATGATCTTAATGATTTTGGAGTGATGCGATTATGTGGTTATACAGCTTGCCCATCAGATAGCCATAAATTAATTAAGTCAATTTCTTCTATTGTGTTAGAAACAAAAGGCGGATTCGGTGTAGTTCGTGAATTATTAGAAGCTGTATTATCGATAGATTTTTTAAAAGTTTTATATGAACATCAAGGAGATTATAAAAATGTCAATTAAATTAATAGCGGAAATTGGAATTAATCACAATGGTGATATGAATATTTGTAAAAAATTGATTGATGTCGCAGTTGATGCTAGCTGCGATGCTGTTAAATTTCAGAAGAGGGAGCTTGATCAAGTTTATAAAAAAGAATTTTTAGATTCGCCTAGAGAAAGCCCATGGGGAACTACACAACGTGAACAAAAATCTGGGTTAGAGTTTGGAATTAATGAATATAAGGAGATAGATCAATACTGCAAAGAAAAAGCAATTGATTGGTATGCGTCTGCATGGGACTTAAAAAGCCAAAAATTTTTACAACAGTTTGAATGTAAATATAACAAGGTAGCCTCGGCAATGATAGTTTATGAAGATTTACTTAAGATGATAGCCAAAGAAAGAAAACATACTTTTATATCAACAGGTATGACCGAGTATGATGATATTCAGAAAGCAGTTGATATTTTTAGAGCTGAAGATTGTCCATTCGAGTTAATGCATACTGTTTCAACATACCCAATGAAAGATGAACATGCTAACCTTAAAATGATTCAAACATTAAGGGACAAATTTAATTGTAATGTAGGATACAGTGGACATGAGGCTGGCCTTGCAATCTCATACGCAGCAGCTGCACTAGGGATAACTTCACTGGAAAGACACATAACTTTAGATAGGTCTATGTATGGATCCGATCAATCTGCATCAGTTGAGCCCTCAGGATTAAGACAATTAACAGGTGCAGTTAGAAAGATTGAAAAAGCTATGGGTGATGGAATAAAGAAAACTATAGCTGAGGAGGCTCCGGTAGCAGCAAACCTTCGTCAACATCTTGATTGGCAATAAAGCTCGTAAATACATGGATAATAAATTTGGCGTAATGCAAGGAAGGCTTTTACCAAAATATCAAGGGAGGTATCAAGCCCACCCCAAAGGTTATTGGCAAGATGAATTTTTAAAGGCTAAAGAGTTTGGATTAGATTGTATAGAGTTTATTTTAGATTTTAATGATGTTAATAAAAATCCATTATTAAACAAACATGGAGTTTCAGAGATTCTTAAACTATCTAATGAAACAGGGGTAGCTATAAAAACAGTATGTGCAGATTATTTAATAGAGGCTCCTTTACACTCTATAGAGGAAAGTGTTGCTAAAAAAAGCTTAAAGATTTTAAGAAAATTAATAGGCTCCGCTGTAATAATGAATATAACTGATATTGTTATACCTTGTGTTGATCAATCAACGCTTCGCGAGAGCGGGGCTTTTGAGAGATTCATTGTGCAAATAAAAAAAATTATACCAACTATTGAAAAGCATAATATCAACTTATCTTTAGAAACTGATTTAGCACCCAAACCGTTTGTAAAATTATTAAATTCACTTGATTCAAAAAGAATTACAGTAAATTACGATATTGGTAACAGTGCGTCATTAGGATTTGATTCGATAAGTGAGTTAGATGCGTATGGGGAGAGAATAAGTGATATACATATTAAAGACAGATTATTAAATGGTGGCCCAGTAAAATTGGGCGATGGGAGTGCAGACTTCGTTAAATTTTTTACAAAATTGAAGGAATTTAATTATAAAGGCCCCTTTATTATGCAAGCTTATCGTGACAACGAGGGATTAGAGATTTTTAAAGCGCAATTATTGTGGATTAAGAAAGTAATGAAAAATTCTTATGAAAATTAGTTGTATCATCCTTGCTCGAGCGGGATCAAAAGGAATACCAAAGAAAAATATCGTTGATTTTTGTGGAAAACCTCTAATTTCTTGGACAATTCTGCAAGCTTTGGAGGCAAAAGAAGTGCACGATGTTTGGGTAAGCTCCGATAGTGATGAAATACTTGCTGTTGCCAAACATTATGGGGCTAATACTATTATTCGTCCAAAAAGAATATCGGGTGATTACGAGCCATCAGAGTCAGCATGGCTGCATGCAATTGATTACATAAAGAAAAAATCAGGATATCCCATAGACTATGTTTTGGCGCCACAAGTAACTTCACCTTTAAGACATGCTTCTGATTTTTCAAATGCTATCATTCAAATTAAAGCAAATGGATATGATTCCTTATTATCTGTTGCAGAAATTGAAGATTTTTTTATATGGAAAAAAGAGAAAGGAAAAAATCCAGAGTCTGTTAATTATGATTTTAAAGATAGACAACACCGTCAAAAAATTAAAAAAAAATATTTAGAGAATGGGTCTTTTTATTTATTTAAACCTCAAGTATTAATTAATAAAAAAAATAGACTAGGAGGCGATATATCATTATTTATAATGGATAAGTATAAAATGTTTCAAATAGATAGTTTTGAGGATATTAAGTTGGCATCAGTTATTATGAAAGGATTTAATTTAAACAAACCATGAATAATTATCTAGAAAATATTTTTTCATTAAAAGATAAAACCGCATTAGTTACTGGAGTTTCAAGGGGTATTGGATCTGAGATAGCATTAGCATACATAAATGCTGGTGCAAATGTAATAGGTGTTTCCCGATCTAAAGCAACAGAAAATGAACAGATTAAGGCATTTTATCAACAGTGCGATATTACTAACTCGAAACTGTTTCAAAAAATTTGTGGATCAATTGATGAGGATTATGGTGGAATCGATATTTTGGTAAATGCTGCAGGTATAAGTTTACCTAAAATTGACAACCAAAAAGAGTTTGATCGTTTTGAAAAAACAATATCAGTCAACCTTACAGCGACTTACCAATGTTGTGAAATAGCATCTAGATATATGAGAAATGGTGGTTCAATTATTAATATTACTAGTATTGGTGCTATGCAAGGATTTCCAAATAATCCTGGCTATGTAGCTAGTAAAGGGGGGCTGGAGGCTCTTACAAAAGCAATGGCAGTAGACTTATGTGATAAAAATATTCGAGTAAATAACATTGCTCCAGGATATATAAGGACTGATATGACTAAGCAAAGTTTTGAAAATCCAATTACCAGGCAAGAACGTATTGACCAGATGATTCTGAAGCGCTGGGGAAGTGCTAAAGACCTTATTGGTGCAGCAATTTTTTTGGGATCTGATGCATCTTCTTACATGACTGGCTCAAGCTTGATTGTGGATGGTGGTTGGATTGCAAAGGGTATTTAATATGGATTTAAGATTATTAGGAAAAAAAGTTTTAATAACAGGTAGTTCCCAAGGCATAGGCAAGGCTATTGCACTTGGTTTTCTTGAGGAGGGGGCTGACATAATAATAGTTTCAAGAAAGATAGATAATTTAAATGCAACAGCCGATGAATTTAAAAAAAAATTTGGTGATAATAGAGTTATTTCATCAGTTTGTAATTGCACAAAAGAAAAAGATCTAGCATCTCTGAAGTTATTAATTGAAAAAAAATGGGGTTGTATTGATGTTGTTGTTGCCAATGTTGGTGATGGGGCTAGCGAAGATCATGCCATACCCTCTTGCGAACAATGGAGAAAGATATGGAATAATAATTTTGAATCTGCTTTATTAACTGCCCGCACTTTTTTAGATATGTTGGAAGATACAAAAGGAAATTTATTATTTGTTTCATCAATTGCAGGTTTGGAGGCCTTTGGTGCTCCAGTTGATTATTCAACAGCAAAAGCTGCAATTAGTGCTCTTGCCAAAAATATGTCAAGGAAATTGACCAATATACGTATAAATGTTGTTGCCCCAGGAAATATTTTTTTTAAAGGGGGTTCGTGGGATAAGAAAATCAAAAAAGATAAAGATCGTATAAATAAAATGATTAAGTCAAGCGTACCTATGAATCGTTTTGGCTCCCCAAAAGAAATTGCAGACTCAATTATTTTTCTTTGTTCTGATCGAGCTAGTTTTATTACTGGGGCAACATTGGTAGTTGATGGAGGACAAACTGTGAGAGGTTTTTAAATGCTAGATACCTTATTTAGGTTAGATAACAAAATTATTATCATTACAGGTGCAACTGGATTATTAGGAAGAATGCATGCAGATGCAGTTGCCGCTTATGGTGGAACTCCGATATTAATAGATTTATACCAACAAGAACTTGACAAATTATCTAAAGAGTTAAACAGTAAATATAAGGTAAGTGCATTTGGATTTAAAGTAGATATTACCAATGAAGATTTAATTCAAAATAGCGCTGCATATATATTTAAAGAATTCGGTAAAATTGATGGATTAATAAATAATGCAGCTAACAATCCAAAAGTTGAGGAAGGTAGTAAGGTTAATTTTTCCCGATTAGAGAACTTTCCTGTAGATATTTGGAACAACGATATTGCAGTTGGGCTAACAGGTGCATTTTTATGCTCAAAGCATTATGGGGGAAAAATATCAAAAAATCCTAACGGAGGTGTTATTGTTAATATTGCGTCTGATTTGGGTTTAATTGCTCCTGATCAACGCCTGTATATGCAAGACAATCTTTCTGAAGACCTTCAGAATGTTAAGCCTGTTACTTATTCTGTTATTAAGTCAGGGTTAATTGGCCTTACTAGGTATTTAGCAACTTATTGGCCAGAAAAAAATATACGTTGCAATGCCATATGTCCAGGCGGTGTAGAGAATGGTCAATCAAATGATTTTTTGAAGAAGGTTTCTAAAAGAATACCCTTGGGAAGACTGGCGCGATCCGATGAATATCAAGGGACGTTATTATGGATGTTAAGTGATTCATCTAGTTATTTAAATGGGGCTATTGTGCCAATTGATGGTGGACGAACAGCTTGGTAATGTCAATAATATTTAGTGTTATAAAGTCTGGTCTTAGAATTAAAATAATTCTATGGATATCATAAAGCTGTTGGATAAAATTAGAACTATAGCTCCTCAAAAATTACCCTGCATGTTTATGAGACCTTGTTGGTATCTTAATAACTCTTTTATTAGAAAATATCTCAAATGAAAAGAAATACAAAATCAATAATATTTACATCGTTAGCGCTAAATCAAACAGAATATTTTACAAGGTTAGCAAAAAAGCTAAAGTCTATAGGTTATTCTGTTTCAATTGTTTGTTTCCATGAACCTAGTGTCAAATATGTAGAAAATAATAATATTAAAGCTTACAATATTTATTCAATAGTTGATTCTCTTAATCAATTTCCAGAACCGAAAGATCTTGGCATAGAAGAACTTAGCCTATTAATTTCTCATGAAAAACTATGCTTTGGTATTAAAAATTCAGATATTTTAATAAATAAACTTAAGAGTTACTTGGGTGCAATGTTGTATGTATATAAAGAAACACTAAAAGAAAGTGAAAAACCTATCGTAATTCAAGAGTATGGTGGTTTTATTTCATTGATGTCCTCTTTTTACGCTGCTAGGCATTTGGGCATTGATAATGTGTTTATTGAACCTTCCTTTTTCAAAGGAAGGCTCTTATTTACTGTAAACACTATAAAAGCATTACGTATCAGAGAAGAGAAAAGTAAAAACATAAAAAAGGAGGTAATAAAATATTTAGATAATGCAAAAGAACAACAGGTCGTTGTGATCCCAGATAAAGATAAGCATCAGTATCGCAACCCCTGGTTAAAAGTAGTAGATATATATAATGTCAGAAGATTATTTGAAAAGTTGATTGATAAATATTTATATAAAAATAGAGAGGAATTTAGTCATATCAAGCATTATGTTTATATACATTTATATATGATTTTTAATAGATTAAGGTTAAAAAAATATTATCAAAACCTGCCTAAGGAAAAAAAAATTATTTATTTTCCTCTTCATGTTCCGAACGATGCTTCTTTAACAATTCGCTCTCCAGAATACCATGACCAATACGCCTTACTTGACTACGTATGCCGTATTTTGCCTCCAGATTATGTCTTATGTTTTAAAGAGCATCCAGCATTAGTGGGTGCTTTAAATAACAACAGAATAAAGCAACTTTTTCAGAGATATGATAATGTAGTTTTATTAAACCCAGAGATTCAAAACTATACTGCTTTAAGCTCCGCATCTGTTGTATTAACTGTAAATTCAAAATCTGGTGCAGAGGCATTACTTTTAGGAAAGCAAGTTCTTGTTCTAGGTGATGCATTCTATACTGATAGCTTGTTGGTGGAAAAAGTAAAATCTTTAAAGTCTTTACGCAATCAACTATTAAACATTGATAATAATCTATTTCTTGAGAAGAAAAAAATAATTAACTTTTTTAATTCTATTTGGAATCAGACACATCCAGGTCAGCTATACAATAATGATCCAAATAATATTTCAGTTTGTACAAGGTCTTTAGATCTTATGGTGAAAGATGTATTGGAGACATAAGGCATGAAAGACCAGTTTATCGATGGAGTAGTTTCCGTAATAATGCCTGCGTACAATGCAGAGAAATACCTTGCGGAATCTATTACTTCAGTTCTAAATCAGACCTACACTAAAATCGAATTGATAATAATTGATGATTGTTCTACAGATAAAACGCCCTTACTTGTTAAGGACTTTATCAATAAAGATCAACGTATTAAAATGATTGCAAATTTGCATAATAGCGGTCCAGGCATTTCAAGAAACAATGGTATAAAAATTGCTAGAGGAAGGTATATTGCTTTTCTTGATAGCGATGATATTTGGCCTTCAGAAAAACTGAATAAGCAAGTCTTTTTAATGAATAATAAAAAATCAGGTTTTTCATTTACACAAGCAAGAAGATTTAGATCTTCAGTAAAAGATGTTGGTATTTTAATTGATATTCCAGATTTTTTGGATTATGAGGGCCTTTTAAAAAATTCTGCAATTATGACTTCTTCAGTTGTTTTAGATAGAAAAATAATTGGTGAAATATCGCTTGTAAATGTCTCTAAAAGATATATCGAAGACTATATTCTTTTTTATCGAATTTTAAAAAAAGGTTTCAATGCTTTAGGTCTGAAACATGATTTATTAAGATATCGGGTAGCAGATAATTCGTTTTCTCGAAATAAGATAACAGCGGCACTAAGAGTCTGGAGGACCTATTTAGAGGTTGAGAAACTTAGTTTACGGCAAACATTATACTACTTCTGTAATTATGTTTTTCGAGCATTAATAAAATATACTAGATTTTGATTTACTAAATGACAAAACAAACCAGTTATCACGGAATTAGGCAATATGCTTCATTAATATTGTCCCTTTTAGGGGATGATAAAAAAAAATTGTACATCCTGTTGGTTTTATTTTTGGCGGGATCATTATTGGATCTTCTTGGTATAGGTCTAATTGGACCATATTTTGCCATTATTTTTGATAAAACTGCTTTGTCTGGAAATATTGGTAAGACAATTTCATTTTTTGGCTTTCCAAATGATCAACAAAGCTTGGTTTTCATCGGGGGTACAATTTTGATTTTAGTTTTTTTACTAAAGGCAATTTTTGGAATTTTTATAAATTATAAAATTACAAATTTTGGGCAAGAAGAACAGGTGCGCTTACGTTCGGTTATGATGCGTTCATTTCAGTCATTACCTTACTCTGATTATATTAATCGTAATAGCTCTGAGTATATTCATAGTTTACAGTCTTTAGTTGTTCAGTATACAGATAATGCATTAATTCCCTCTTTAAAAACTATAAGTGATCTAATTGTTGCTACATTCATTATAGGCTATCTCGCATTCACTAACATATATGTTCTATTATTGTTGGTCTCATTACTTACTCTTCTAGTTTTAGGTTACGATAAATTATTCCGAAAAAAAGTAAGTATTTATGGAGAAAAATCAAATAAAGCTGCCACATTGTTGGTTCAAGGAATACAAGAGGGTATACAAGGACTTGCAGAAATTCGTATACTCAAGAAAGAGGCTTACTTTCATAGAAGGGTCGTTAAACAGTCAAAGGAATTTGCTATAAATCAAGCAAAGACAAGAATATTAACGACATCATCTCGTTTTTTAGTTGAGTTATTATTAATAAGCTTTGTGGTTTTCCTTATTTTTATAATTGTAGCAATTGGACATGATTTGCAAACTTTGATACCTATATTAGCTATCTTTGGAGTAGCCTCCTTGCGACTGCTTCCTTCTGCAACTGCGTTATCTAGTAACTTGGTGAAGATTAGATTTGCTCGTGATGCAGTCATTTTACTAAGCAAAGATTTTGATTATATAAAATCCGTAGATTTTAAAAAAACAGAAAGTAATACTGGGGTGAAGCCAACTATCGATGATTTTTCCATTCTTAAAGTGAATGATATTAGTTATAGATATGGTGACGCCAAAAATAAAGCAATAAAAAATATTTCTTTAGAAGTGAAAAAGGGTGAGGCAATTGGAATTATTGGCTCCTCTGGCTCTGGAAAAACAACATTGATAAATCTTTTGTTAGGTTTATTTAATCCAGATTCTGGAGATATCATTTATAATAAAACGTTATTAAAAGAAAACAAAGAAAATTGGCAAAGACGGATTGCGTACATACCTCAAAACTTATTGTTAGTTGATGACTCATTAAAAAATAATATAGCACTAGGAGTAAATGAGGAAGATATTGATGATAAAAGGTTAGAGGAGTCAATATCTTTGGCATCTTTGGCAAATGTTGTTAAAGAATTAAAATATGGAGTCGATACGCCCCTAGGTGAAAGGGGAGTAAGATTGTCAGGAGGGCAAAGGCAGCGTGTTATTCTCGCAAGAGCTTTCTATCATAATAGAGATATTCTCATAATGGATGAATCAACGAGTTCATTAGATAATGAAACAGAACAAGAAATAATTCGTGAAATAAAAAAATTTCATGGAATAAAAACAATGATTGTAATAGCACATCGGCACAGCACGGTTGCGCATTGTGATAGAATTTATAAAATTGACGGTGGCAAAGTTATAGGAGTCGGCACCCCAGAAAATATGCTAAAGAGTAATGTTTTATGAATAAAACTGATATTATTTTTAAAAACAATAGTGATATTGAATCATTTTCAAGAGGTTATATAAATCACTTAATCAATATACTTTCTCTTATTTCTGAGAAACAGATTAAGGAATTTGTAGACACATTAATGAAAGCGAGGGAAGTAGGTAGCACTATTTACTTTGCAGGAAATGGCGGCAGTGCTGCAACAGCCAGTCATTTTGCTAATGATATTGGTATAGGGACAAAACCAAAAAATAAATATTTTAGAGCTGTAAGTCTTTGTGAAAATCAATCAGTAATTACTGCTATTGCAAATGATTACGGATATGAATATATATTTAGTAAGCAACTAGAGGTAGTTATTAATAAGAATGATGTCTTAGTATTAATTTCTGCGTCAGGAAACTCTAAAAATTTATTACTGGCCGCTGAGCTGGCAAAATTAAAAGGTGCCACTACAGTTGGACTAACAGCTTTTAATGGAGGAGATCTGGCAAAGCTTGTTGATGTATCAGTTCATATTCCAACAGAAGTTGGTGAGTATGGTGTTGCTGAAGATGCGCATATGGTGTTAGATCATTTAATATCAAATTATCTAATGCGTTTCTTAAAAAAATAATCTAAATGTCAAAATTAAAATATCGTGCATTAGTAACTGGAGGCACAAGAGGTATTGGTTTTGCAATTGCAGAGCGTTTACTAAAAGATGGGTTAGAAGTTATCGTTACAGGTACAAAAGAAGGGGCTACCTATCCAGATGGTGCCAGTTACTTCATTGTAAATTTTTTGGATGATAAGTCGGTCAATAATTTTGTTTCTTATGTAAAGATGCAGAAAATTGATATTTTGGTAAATAATGCAGGAATTAATAAAATTTGTGAATTTTCTTTAATTAATATAGAAGATTTTGATCAGATTTTAAAAGTCAATCTAAGAGTACCATTTCAACTTTCTCAGGCGGTTATCCCAAATATGAAAAATAATAATTGGGGAAGAATTATTAATTTAAATTCAATATTTGGAAATATCAGTAAAGAATATCGTGCAGCATATTCCGCAAGTAAATTTGGTTTGGATGGAATGACAGTTGCACTCTCAGCTGAAGTTTCAAAATTTGGTATTTTGGCAAATAGTGTTGCTCCTGGATTTATTGATACTGAGTTGACAAGAGAAATATTAGGTTCAGATGGCATAGTTAAGGCACAAGAAAGTATACCTATTAAGCGTCTTGGTAAGATTGATGAAGTAGCATCATTGGTAAGCTGGTTAGTAAGTAATGAAAATACTTATATTTCAGGGCAAAATTTAATGATCGATGGTGGGTTTTCGCGTGTCTAGTCAAATTAAAATAAAGTCACATAAAGGTGAATATTCTGCTAAATTTATCAGAGGAGGGATGGATCAATTAAACAGAAATCCAATAGAAGATGCTATTTATTTAATTGATCAAAATATTGCAAAATTATATGCTAAACGTCTAAATAATATTCTAAGTGCTAGAGTTTTAATTATTAAAGCCAATGAAACCAACAAGTCTTTAAGTTACTTCCCAAATTATATAAAAGAACTGGTTAAATTAAATATTAAAAGGGGTCAAATGCTTGTTGCTATTGGTGGGGGCGTAATACAGGATATAACTTGCTTTCTAGCTACAACATTAATGCGAGGTTTGCCTTGGGCATTTTATCCAACAACTTTATTGGCACAAGCAGATTCTTGTATTGGTTCAAAATCTTCTATAAATTCGGGTGATATAAAAAATATTTTAGGCACTTTTACTCCACCAAAATTTATTGTAATAGATATCGACTTTTTACAAACATTAAAAACAAAAGAAATATATTCTGGTATTGGAGAAATGATCAAGGTACATGCAATTAATTCACCAAAGAGTTTCGATAAAATAGCAAGCTCATATGAAAAAATTATAGTGGATTTCAAATTTATGGAAAATTATATACATAACTCACTATTAATGAAAAAGAAACTAATAGAAGATGATGAGTTTGATACAGGCCCACGTAACATAATGAATTATGGACATAGTTTTGGTCACGCAATTGAAACTGCCACAAATTATAAAATACCTCATGGTATTGCAGTTACAATCGGAATGGATTTAGCAAATTTTTTTGCTGCAGATGTTGGAGTTTCAACATGGGGTCACTTTGAACGTATGCACAGTTTATTGGAAAAAAACTGTTATTCATTTCGTCATATTAGGATAGATTCCGATCTGCTTGTAGCTGCTTTAAAAAAAGATAAAAAAAACAGTGCCACACAATTACGCTTGATTTTGCCTAATAAGAATGGAGATATCTCAATTGTCCCACGTGATAATAATAAAGTATTGTCTAAATCTATAAATAAATATTTTACTAAATATAGTAAGGCAGTTTGACAATGAATTCAGCAGTCGCAGTAACATCTCGTTCCTTTTCAAAACATCCAATACTTAGGAAGGAGGTTTTAAAACGTTATCCAAAGTCAAAATTTAACGATGAAGGTCAGTTATTAAGTGGAGATACTTTAGTAGAATTCTTAGAGGGACATGAGAAAGCAATTACTGCATTAGAAAAAATTGATGAGGGCATACTTGAAAGACTTCCAAAATTGAGGGTAATTGGTAAATATGGCGTAGGTTTAGATATGATAGATTTGCATGCCATGAAAAAATTTGGTGTTCACCTTGGATGGACTGGAGGTGTCAATAAAAGATCTGTTTCTGAGTTAGTTGTCTCATTTTCTATTTCCTTGTTACATCGAACAGTTTTTGCAAACAGTGAAGTTAAAAAAGGTGAATGGTACCAAGTTAGGGGACGTCAATTATCAGGTTGCACTGTAGGAATTATTGGTTGTGGTCATGTGGGAAAGGATTTAGTGAGATTGTTAAAGCCGTTTAATTGTAAAATTTTAGCTCATGATATTTTAGACTTTAAAGCATTTTATAAAGAGAATAAAGTTAGGCCTGTTGGGTTAGAAGAGTTACTCCAGGAATCAGATGTGGTGACATTGCATTTGCCATTAGACTTATCTACTAGAAATATACTTGATCGTAACAAACTTAATCTT
>CALKDJ010000051.1 GCA_938084195.1 uncultured Methylophilaceae bacterium | reverse complement strand
TTTTTCTAAGAAGTTTTGATCCAATTTTTGAAAAATATCCAGATAAGATATGCGTCCACCAATGGGAGGACCAAAATTACGCAGGTAATGGAATAGTTGTGTCGCTAGAGCCTAAATCCGTTAAATTAAAAGATATTATGAATTTTATAATTAATCTTAAAAGGGGGTGGGGGTTCCAAAAAGCTAAATTAACTTATGATCTACCGTTAGATTTTTTTGTTTTGCCGTGTAGCTGGGTCAGTCCTGCTTGGATAAAAAATCCTATTTTTGAACACCGTGCTGATGGGAGTCAGTTCGACCGTTTTTTTAAAAATTCGGATAAGGAATATAATTTTGACAACTTTTTTAATGGAGCGTTTTGTTACCATTGGCACAATAGATGGAATAAACCAATTGAAGATAATAGCGTAATAAAGCAATTGGTTCGAATGATTAAAAAAAATCCACATTATGATAACCTTGAAAATAATCCCAATAAAAAAATTATTAGCTTCTCTTTGTACGGAAATAAACCTTGCTATCAAGCTGGTGCGATTGCCAATGTACTTGAGGCAAAAAAGATATTCCCTGATTGGGTTTGTAGATTTTACACAACGGACAGTCCTGAGATATGCAAGGTTCTTACCTATCTAGGTGCAGAAGTTATTCGTGTTGATGAAGAAGGATTTGGCCCCACTCGCCACGCATTAATGTTTTGGAGGTTTCTTGCCGTTCAAGACCCAGAGGTAAAAACGGTTCTTGTTAGAGATGCCGATTCTGTTGTTAGTGAAAGAGACAAGGTTTGCGTAGATAAATGGCTTAATTCTGATAGTGAGTGGGAGTGGCTGATTGTTAGGGATCATCCCGCCCATAAAAGCGTTCCAATTCCCGGCGGTATGTGGGGCTGGACTAAAATGAATAAGACTGAAAATGTTTTTGACTTTCAAAAAAAGCTACTTACAGAATACATACATAAAGAATGGGGTAAACAAGCAAATAGAATTCAAGACGACCAAAGGTTTTTGAAATGGCTTTATGAAAAATATGTGAAAGGCAGTAGCGTATTAAGATTTGGCCCACAAGGAATTAGGATACCAGAGCATCCACCAGTTGCGTATAGTCCATTTGTAGGGGATAGAACCTTTCGGGGTAATAAATTTAATAAGTCTATTCCTAGATTTGGTTATGATAAAAATTATTTTCAAAGTCTTTCGTGGTACTATTGGAAATTTCAGTGATAAATTAAGTATACTTCCAGTTATTTTTTTTCTTGCTACTCCAATCTCCAGTCACTAAAGTCCAGCCGTTATCATATTCATCATTCAAGAACTCTTTGTTCTGTTCGCAAAATCTCACCTTTCTTGCGGAATAGTAAAACTTTGGAACATGTAGCTGCATAGCCCTAGCAAGATGAAACCAGCTTGTGTTTACTGTGTGAATTTCGTCGGCAAGTTCCATGACCATTTGCCAATCATAAATCAGAGTATCTTTCCACCAAGGATAGTCCATTGGGTTGACGATTGTTTTATCGGTTTCTATGTCAATGTTAAACTTGGAAGACCTGCAATCGTTTACAACAAAAATATAGGGTTTTTTGATTTGCAGCAAGTCGTAAACCCGTGACTCAATGTTAAAATCTCTTGGTATTTTTTGAAAGGTGTATCTTTTACTGTAGTCAACTCCTAGTCTCGCATAAAATATACGTGGAAAAATAGTATTACTAGGTAGCTCAAATCTTTTTGCTAATTTGGCCCATTCTTTTACTTTAATAAACCAGTATCTAGTGTAAGGTTTTATTTCGAAATCTGGATGAGATTCTACGATCTCTCTGTGAGCGGATTCCATACGCATTGGTGCTTGCCTGCTGTGTTCTAAGCTAGGCTTTACATATACCTCAATATTCGGACAGTCTTTATACAAATACTCAGCGTGTTTCGCTCTGTTTTCCCAAGTGACAAGCCAAACCTTATCATAGCACTGAGATAGATATCTAATCCCGCCGTTCATGACGATCTGGTCGCCAAGCCCAGTATTTGTCCCAACTACTATTCCTTTTAACATTTACTAATTTCCCTTTGCAACAATCCGAGTCCAGCCTGAGTCAAAAGAATCATTAAGGTATCCATCTCCAATCATTATTAAGTTTCTTACCTCGTAATAAAATTTTGGGATTTTTAATTGTAACATTCTTATTAGGTGGAACCATGAAGTATCTACTGTATGTATTTCGGTCGCGTTTTCTATTATCTTAATCCAGTCAAAAATAAGAGTATTGGGCCAAAAATCAAAACTGAAAGGATTAATTACTGGCAGTCCAGATTTAATCTCTAATTCGTATTCAAACATTCTTGTTTTATCAATAACAAACGCATATTTTTCAGGTGGCTTTACCTTACTCTGTAAAGTTTGTTCGGCAATATTATCTCTCAAGACATGATAGCTTTTGTATCGTTCTTCATGCGGCACTTTCATTATAGCATAAAATAGTTCCGGCCAGATATTTTCTTTCGTTGATGGTTTTAATCTTTTTGCGTAACGAACCCACTCCTTTGCCTTTGTCCAATAAGTTCGTCGCAACCCAGCACTCCAATCAATGTCTGGATGTTGTTCTTGAATCGCACGACTCTCTGAATCTTGTCGCATCCTAGCTTGCCTACTGTTTTGTGGATGTGGGCTGTTAAACAAAATGATATTGGGACTATCACGATACATAAACTCATAATGTTTCATTCTGCTGTCAAAACACAACAGGTAGGCAACATCATATTGCGATGCTAAATACCTTACGCATCCGTTCATAACTATTAAATCGCCTAGCCCGTTATTATGAGCTATTATAATTCCCTTTTTCAATTAT
>CALKDJ010000050.1 GCA_938084195.1 uncultured Methylophilaceae bacterium | reverse complement strand
TGACAGAATTGCGTTTCTGGAGTATCGTTCGCCTTCAATTTGCAATGGAGTAACAAGTGAAAAGGACTTACCAACCATCTAAAATTAAACGCGCAAGAACTCATGGATTTCTTGTACGTATGAAAACTCGTGGCGGTAAATCAGTTATAGCCTCTCGTCGAGCAAAAGGTAGAATGCGTTTAGGCATATAATTTTATTTATATCTAATTGTTAAATAAAAAATACAAAATTTTAAAAGCCGATGAAATTTCATCTGTTTTTAATTTTAGAAAAAGACTTCACACCGATCATTTATATATACACTTTGCACCAAATAGGCTCGATCATTATCGAATTGCCTTTGTTATATCTAAGAAAATGGAAAAGTTGGCAGTACGAAGGAATTACATTAAACGTACTATAAAAGAAATCGTTAATATTAGTTTAAAAAAAAATCTTTCTGTTGATATTGTTTTTCGATTAAAGAAATCTTATTATAAATCAGATTTTAAAACAGTAAAATTAGATATAACTAATACTTTAAGTAAAATAGCTCTATGAAATCCATTATTATATTTATTATCAAATTGTATCAATATGCAATTAGCCCCTTCCTTGGAAGCAATTGTCGATTTATGCCAACTTGTTCAGCCTACACTATTGAAGCAATTCAAAATTTTGGAATTGTTAAAGGTATTTGGTTAGGTATAAAAAGAATTTTAAGATGTCGGCCAGGTTGTTCGTGCGGAATAGATCCTCTCCCAAAAACTAAAGGTTAATATGGAAACTAAAAGACTTATACTTTTTGTAGTATTTTCATTTTCATTATTATTGTTATGGGATTCATGGCAAAAAGAACAATTTAAAAACATCCCAGTTGAAGAAAGTACAAATACTCAAGATGCAACTATCCCATCGGCAAGTACAAATTTACAAGATAATAGGGAAAAACCTGAATCTTCTTTTAGGTTAGCTGATTCTGCTTATATAAATATAAAAACTGATTTATATAATATAAATATTAGTGATGTAGGAGGAGACATTAGATCAGTTGCGCTTCTTAAACACAAAGGTGAGTCTGAAGAACCTTACCAATTATTAAATGATAAATTTGACCCCTTGTTGTATGTTGCTCAAACTGGGTTATTGGGAAATAAGCTACCAACGCATAAGTCTGAATTTTCGATAGTAAATAGAAATTACACAATGAACTCAGATGTTTTATCTGTACCTTTATTTTTTGAAAATGAAGATATAAAAATTACTAAGACATATGAATTTACAAAGAATAGCTATAATATAAAATTGATATACGATATTGAAAATAAAACAAAAAACTCAATAAATTCAACAGCTTATATGCAATTTATTCATGATGGAGAATCGGATCAAGGTTCAGCTATGATGCCATCATTTACCGGAACAGCATATTACAATGAGAATGATAAATTTACTAAATTAGCCTTTGATGATGTCAAAAAGGAATCTTTTTCATTAGTTACTAATAATGGATGGATTGGAATAATCCAACGTTATTTTGCAAGCGCATGGATTTTACCTCAAGAACAAACCAGAGAATATTACTCCAAAAAAGTTGCTGATAATATTTATGCCTCTGGCATTCTTACTAAACTTGAAAGTATCCCAGCGGGAGCAGCTCGTAACTTTTCTGCTAATGTCTACATTGGCCCACAAACTAAAGATGATCTCGTAGCTGCGGCTGAAGGGCTTAAATTTACTGTTGATTATGGATGGCTTACATTTATTGCGTCCCCGCTATTTGCGATATTATCTGGAATTCAAAAGGTAGTAACAAATTGGGGCGTGGCAATTATTATATTAACCATACTCATTAAGCTATTCTTTTATCCCCTTTCTGCAGCAAGCTATAAATCTATGGCACAAATGCGTGAAGTTGCTCCAAGGCTTCAAAGTATGAAAGAAAAATTTGGGGATGATAAACAAAAAATGCAACAAGCAATGATGGAATTATATAAGACAGAAAAAATTAATCCATTGGGTGGATGCTTACCAATATTACTGCAAATTCCTGTTTTCATAGCTCTTTATTGGGTTTTATTAGGTTCTGTTGAGTTAAGAGACGCCCCATTTATGTGGTGGATACAAGATCTTTCATCAAAGGATCCATATTATGTATTACCTTTATTAATGGCAGCTTCTATGTTTATTCAAATGAAGTTAAATCCAAAACCAACCGACCCTATGCAAGCAAGATTGATGATAATGATGCCTATTGTTTTTAGTATTTTCTTTTTCTTCTTTCCAGCAGGTTTAGTTTTGTATTGGCTTATCAATAATATTTTATCTATTGGTCAACAGTGGTATGTTAATAAAAAAATTCATGCTGAGGCATTAAAAAAGAAAGGTAATGCTTAGCGATAGAAATACAATTGCTGCAATATCAACTGCGCAAGGACAAGGCGGTATAGGTATAGTTCGTTTGTCAGGAAATGACGCTCTAAAAATAGCAAAAAAAATATGTAGTGGAAAAATTACCCCCAGGCATGTAGGTTTTCATAATTTTCAAGATGAATCACAAGAAACTTTAGATCAAGGCATTGTGCTATATTTTTCAAATCCACATTCTTTTACTGGAGAGGATGTTATTGAGTTTCAAGGTCATGGTGGCCAAGCTGTATTGGAGAGCATACTAAGTTTATGCATAAAATATGGCGCAAAATTAGCTGAGCCAGGTGAATTTACGAAACGAGCTTATTTAAATAATAAAATTGATCTAACACAAGCTGAATCAGTTATTGATGTCATAAATGCAACAACCCTTCAGGCAGTAAAAAGCGCATCTTATTCTTTAACAGGAAAATTTTCAAGTAAAATCAATAGCTTACTTGAAAAAATTATAAGTTTAAGAGTCTATGTAGAGGCATGTATTGATTTCCCTGAGGAGGAAATTGATTTTTTAGAACAAGGTAATGTTATCGAAAAGCTGCATAATATTATTGCAGAAATTGATGCAATACTAGATGTAGCAAAACAAAGTGAATTATTAAAAAATGGTATTAATTTAGTCTTAATAGGACAGCCAAATGTTGGAAAATCCACCTTATTAAATGCTTTGGCGGGAACAGAAAAAGCCATAGTAACAAAAATACCAGGAACAACCAGGGATTTAATTACTAGCCAAATTTCTATTAAAGGTATACCGGTCAATGTTATTGATACGGCGGGGTTAAGAGAAACTGAAGACGAAGTTGAGCAGTTAGGTATAAATAAAACTTGGGAAGCAATTCAAACTGCTCACGTTGCAGTTTTGTTGGTTGATATTACAAAAGGTAGCGGTGATTATGAAGAATTTATTTTAAATAAGTTACCAAAAGGTATAAAAAAATTACGTATATTTAATAAGATAGATCTAGTGACTAGAGAGGCTAACGTGGAAAATAATAATAATGAGATAATTATTTATTTATCAGCTAAATTAGAAAATGGTATTGATTTACTTAAAAATACACTAATAGAGAGAGTCAGCGATAATTTTCACCAGGACTCAGAACAATCCATGATTTTAGCTAGATCACGACATACTTATGCTCTTAATAATGTTAGACAATCTGTTACAAAAGCTTTAATAAACAAAGAATCTTCGGAATTATTGGCTGAAGAATTGACGCAAGCCCAACATGAGCTTTCGGCTATTACCGGAGACTATACCAATGATGATTTGCTTGGGAAAATATTTAGTTCTTTTTGTATTGGCAAATAATAGTGTTTCACGTGAAACAAATATCTTTCAAACGGCATGTTTCACGTGAAACAATATGTCATATCAATATCTGCTTAAATAAAGTAAAATTCACTTTTAATATTTTAGTGTTTATATGAATTTTCCTGATAAATTTGATGTCATTGTTGTAGGTGGAGGCCATGCGGGAAGTGAGGCTGCACTTGCAGCAGCCCGCATGGGCCAAAAAACGCTTTTGCTCACACATAATATTGAAACGTTAGGGCAAATGTCATGCAATCCATCAATAGGCGGTATTGGGAAAGGCCATTTAGTCAAAGAAATTGATGCCATGGGTGGAGTAATGGCTAGAGCCACTGATATGGCAGGCATACAATTTCGAGTTTTAAATAGTAGTAAAGGCCCAGCTGTAAGAGCTACCCGTGCTCAGGCTGATAGAGTTTTATATAAATCGGCAATACGTCATTTTTTAGAAAATCAAACTAATTTATTCTTATTTCAACAATCAGTCGATGACATATTATTAAATAATAATAATGTTTCTGGTGTAAAAACTGAATCGGGAATTAATTTTTATGCAGAAAATGTTGTGCTGACTGCAGGAACATTTTTGGGTGGACTCATTCATGTTGGTTTAAAAAATTATGAGGGTGGAAGGGCAGGAGACCCATCGGCAAAGACGCTTGCAGCAAGACTAAAGGACTTAAAGTTACCAGTTGGCCGATTAAAAACCGGTACTCCACCCAGAATTGACGGCCGTTCTATTGATTATTCCTTAATGGAGAAGCAGTTAGGAGACAATCCAACCCCCCATTTTTCTTTCATTGATCCACCTATTGAACATCCAAAACAAGTACCCTGTTGGATTACCCATACTAATGAAATTACGCACAATATTATTAGAGCTGGATTAGATAAATCCCCAATGTATACGGGGGTAATAGAAGGTGTGGGTCCAAGGTATTGCCCA
>CALKDJ010000049.1 GCA_938084195.1 uncultured Methylophilaceae bacterium | reverse complement strand
CATGCACTTAATAAAAATGGCGGAAACTTAGGCACCGATGGGTCGGTAGCTTTTTTATTTAAACATTGTGGAACCCTTTTCTTTGCTCCTGGTAATAATGAGGAGCAACTTATGGAAAAAGCAATTGAGCTAGGTGCTGACGATGTTATTAATCATGATGATGGAAGTATGGAAATTATTACTTCTCCATCAGAATATTTAACTGTAAAAGAGGGTTTTGACAGCAGTGATATAAATTATGAATTAGCTGAACTCACGATGAAGCCGGATATCGAGGTGAAATTTAGTGGTGTTGATGGTGAAAAAATGCAAAAAATATTAGATGCATTGGAGGAGATAGATGATGTCCAAGATGTCTATACCAACGCGTCAATAGGGGATGATTAAATTAAATCCCCAATAATTATTTTAGGGATAGATCCTGGGCTCAAGATTACCGGGTATGGTGTTATAAAAAAACAGGAAAATGCTCTTGAATATATAGCTAGTGGTATTGTTAAAGCTGGGAGTAGTAAAGATAACTTAGCTGCGAGATTAAAATTAATTATTGACGGTCTCACTGAGGTCATTAATGCATTCCAACCCACATGTGTTGCTATTGAAAAAGTTTTTGTCAACAACAACCCGCAAAGCACCTTACTCTTAGGACAGGCTCGTGGAGCAGCAATATCTGCATCCGTTATTCATGAGTTAGCTGTTTTTGAATACACTGCCTTGCAAATAAAGAAATCAGTCGTAGGTAAAGGGCACGCTGATAAAGGACAGGTACAAGTTATGGTTCAAAAGCTTTTAAATTTACCCTCTATAGCAAGTACTGATTCTTCTGATGCATTAGCGTGTAGTTTATGCCATGCTAATATTAGCGGAAGTTTATCAAAGCTTGGCATAGGAAATCGTATGAAAGGTGGGCGAGTTTTATGATTGGAAGAATTAAGGGTATTTTAATAGAGAAAATACCTCCGTTTATCCTTTTGGATTGCCAAGGTGTTGGCTATGAGATTGAGGTTCCAATGACAACATTTTTTGACTTACCAGACGAAGGATCCGAAGTAAGTTTGTTAACTCATTTGGTAGTTAGGGAGGATGCACATTTATTATTTGGTTTTGCTACGACCTCAGAGAGACACATGTTCAGGCAGCTTATTAAGGTAAATGGGATTGGTGCCAAAGTAGCTCTATCTATATTAAGTAGTATCGAATCAAATGAACTTACAAATGCTATTAAGACAGATGACACTAATATGCTTATTAAAATTCCAGGTATTGGTAAAAAAACAGCTGAACGACTCGTTTTAGAATTAAAAGATAGGGTAAAAGATATAGAGGTTACTCAAGCATCTAAAAATGTAATAACAAATATTGATGATATTGAAAATGCATTAATTAGCCTTGGATATAGTGCTTCCCAGGCATCCATTGCAATAAAAGCATTACCAGATAATATATCTGTAAATGATGGAATAAGGCAGGCACTTAAAAGCTTTTCAAATAATACATAAAATATATTTATGATAGAACCTGATAGATTTGTGGACCCAAAAACATCTGATGTATCTGAGGAAGGTATTGAGCGGGCCCTTAGGCCAAAGGATCTAGCTGAGTATGTGGGTCAGGAGAAAACGCGAGATCAATTAAAAATCTTTATCGATGCAGCCAATAAACGAAAAGAAGCGTTAGACCATGTTTTATTATTCGGTCCTCCTGGTTTAGGTAAAACTACCTTAGCGCATATAATTGCAAAAGAGATGGGAGTTAATTTAAGACAAACATCTGGACCAGTTCTTGAAAAAACTGGCGATTTAGCAGCTATCCTATCAAATCTTGAATCTAATGATGTTTTGTTTATAGATGAAATTCATCGCTTATCCCCTGTAATTGAAGAAATTCTTTACCCTGCAATGGAAGACTATCGATTAGATATTATGATTGGAGAGGGACCATCTGCAAGATCAGTAAAGTTAGATCTACCCCCATTTACCCTTATCGGAGCAACAACAAGAGCAGGCATGCTTACAAATCCATTGAGAGATCGTTTTGGCATAGTTGCTCGATTAGAATTTTATGATCAAAAAGAATTATCAAAAATTGTACAAAGATCAGCAAAATTATTAGAGGTGGAAATTGATTCTAAAGGGGCGCTTGAAATAGCAAAACGTTCAAGAGGTACACCAAGGATTGTTAATCGTCTTTTAAGGCGTGTAAGAGACTATGCGGATGTAAAAGCTAATGGAAAGATTAACGAATTAGTCGCAGATGAAGCTTTAAAAATGTTGGATGTTGATATGGTAGGTTTGGATTTAATGGATAGAAGGCTTTTGGAAGCTATCATAGAAAAATTTTCTGGAGGCCCCGTTGGTCTTGATAATTTAGCTTCCGCAATTGGAGAGGAGAAAGATACAATTGAGGATGTGATAGAACCTTATTTAATACAACAAGGTTATTTGATGAGAACTCCAAGAGGAAGAGTGGCTTCTCCTAAAGCCTATAATCATTTTGGTCTTCAAGAGTCAGCTAAATAACAAGAATCTTTAAATGAATATAAGAGTTTATTATGAAGATACAGATAGCGGAGGTGTTGTATATCATTCCAATTATCTGAATTTTATGGAGAGAGCCAGAACTGAGTGGCTTAGAGATTTAGGAGTCAATCAACATCATTTAAAAATAGAAGATAATATAATGTTCGTAGTTGCAAGGCTTGATATTCAATATAAAAAATCAGCTAAGCTGGACGATATGCTTCTTATAAAAACTAAATTGATGGGTATTAAGAAATGCTCATTGTTGTTGGAGCAAACCATTTATAGAGATAAGGAATTATTAATTTCAAGCAATATAACGGTGGCATGTGTTGATGCTAAAAAATTTAGTCCACTGACAATACCAATAAATATAAAAAAACTTATGGAGACCACATGAATATAGGAAGTGATTTATCTTTTTTCTCTTTGATAATGGGGGCAAGTTTACCCGTTCAATTGGTTATGATTATCTTAATATTTGCGTCCATTATTTCATGGAAATTTATTTATTTAAAAATTAAATTTCTTAAAAGGTCTGAAGAAAATTCACAGGAGTTTGAAAAGTTTTTCTGGTCGGGTGGTGATTTAGCGAGGCTTTATGATTCTCTGGGTACCAACGGCAAGGATATGACTGGTTTAGCTGAAATTTTTAGATCCGGTTACAAAGAATATTTAAGCCAAAAAGAACATAAATCCTTTGATAAGAAAAGTATTGAGAGTGTCAGGCGCGCAATGCGCGCAGCTTATAATCGAGAAATTGATACATTAGATCAACATTTGCCATTTTTAGCTTCGGTTGGTTCTGTAAGTCCATATATTGGTTTATTTGGAACGGTGTGGGGCATTATGAATGCTTTTATTGGTCTTTCAAATGTAGCTCAAGCAACACTGAGTCAAGTTGCTCCTGGTATTGCTGAGGCATTAATTGCTACAGCAATTGGATTATTTGCTGCAATACCAGCTGTAATTGCCTATAACCGCTTTGCAGCTAAGGTCGATCGATTGTCACTGCGATTTGAAAGTTTTATGGAAGAATTTATAAATATAGTTGATAGAAAAGGGTAGCTATGAATAAAAGGCGCTTAATGAATCAAATTAACGTAGTTCCATACATAGATGTCATGTTGGTTTTACTAGTAATTTTTATGGTAACCGCTCCTATGACGAACCCGGGTGTTGTTGAACTTCCAAAGGTTGGAGAAACCTTGAAACAACAGGTCAACCCCATTGTAATTTCTATAAAAAAGAATGGAAAAATTGAAATAGATGGTAAGACTTTTAAAAATGATGCTTTGTTAGCTCATGTAAAAAAAATTACGGATAAAAATCCAAAGCAGTCCGTGGTGATTGCAGCTGATAAAAAGGTAAATTATGGCAAGGTCATTACTATTATGGATTTATTAAAACAAAATGAAGTTGGTAAGGTTGGCCTTCTTTTAACCCCAGCTAAATAAAATTACTATGCGATTATCTTGGCTTGAGAATAACGATAATTTACAAGCTAATTTATTTACCCTTGTTATTCATTTA
>CALKDJ010000048.1 GCA_938084195.1 uncultured Methylophilaceae bacterium | reverse complement strand
GTTATATGAGTCGTTGACCAAAAGATATTGATATTCACGCTCTTTAACGGAATGTCGAGCATGAAATGATTCATCCACAATCATTGCCCATTGAATCCTTACTGCTTCGGGTAAAAAAGCATTAACGCCTTTAACCCATGCATGCATTGGTCTCACCTCAGCAGTATCAAAATGAAAAACTTGACCGAGAGCATGGACACCTTTATCAGTTCTTCCTGATGCATAGGTTTTAATATCTTTTTTTGCTATCTCAAATAAAGCTTTTTCAATTAAGCCTTGAATTGTTAATGTTTTTGGCTGCTTTTGCCATCCACAAAATCCGTACCCATTATATTCAACTGAACATGCAATTCTCATAGCAGAAAAATATGCGTAGTACTAAATAAAAATATAAACACAATAATCCACAAAAAATCTTTTAATTTAAATTCTATCTGTTCGATTTTAGGGTCAACCTTTTTGCTGTAGTCAGTATTGATTTGTTTAGCAATATCTTTGCTAAGAGTTTTAAATTGAAAGTGTTCTTTTCTATAAAATTCTAGGTATTCAAATGTTAGAAAAACCCTAGCAATTAATCGCTCCTTTTTTACTCCCAAAAATGTAACGAATAAACAAGCTTTAATAATATTTTCTACAATAAATGAACGAGAAAGTTTCTTCATTAAAAGAAAAACAATCAAAAAAATATTGCTTATCCTCAACACATTAAAAATAGCAAGCTCAACACCCTCACTTGTTATCGAAATAAAATCATAAAAAAAAATTATTTCACCGGGCACTGAAAAGGAAAAAATTAAAAGGATGGCTAATAGAAAAAACTTTATCTTTTTAAAAAAAATTAAAATAGGTACAGATAAAGCAAGAGAAATTAAAGTCAAAAAAAGGAATAGGATAATTTGTTCAAGCAGGTTTAAAGAACCAGCAATGAATAAGGTGAACAAGCCAATAAATAGTGTAAATGCATTAATCATTCATTGTACTAATTTCTATTAAAGTCCTGTTCGTTTTTCTTTCTCAAAATATATTCCTCAACCGATGTTCTTGGTTGTATTTCTTCAGTTATCGTTTTAAGTTTTGCTCTTTTTTTGGAGAGAAAGACTAATAGCCCACCAAGAACTGCAAAGAGAATTAAAAGAAAATAAATTAATCCAGACCTTGAATTTTTTTGAGTCTGGTCTTCATCATCAATAAACACTTCTTCAATAACCACTTCATCTTCAATAGCTACAGATGAAACAAAATCTTGATCCTCAATATTAATCAATTCATCATCCTTTTGATTTATGGCTTCTGTTTTTTCTTCATTAACAATTCTTGTATCTGGTTTGACCTCTTTTAAAATCTCCTTCTTTTCTTTATTCTCCTCCTCCTTAGCAATCTTGATTTGCTCATTCATCGTCTTTTGTTTTTTAAGTGCATCTTTTAATCTATTTATCTCTGCATTTAATTTATTAATTTCATTTTGATTAGCGTTACTTACCACCTTTTTCTCAGTAGCTTTATTCTTTGTTTGTTTTTTTTCACTACCCCTTTTATTCCATTGAAGATTTTGCTCTCTTAATATTTTTCTTGCTTTAAGATGGGATAAATTTTTAAAAAACTCTTCATCTGGGAGTACTATTTTCTGACCCTTATTGAGTCCATTGATATTTTTTTTAGCAAAAGCTTTAGGATTTAGTTGAAATATTGCAACAGCAAACTGCTCAGTTGTTATGCCAGCTATACTGTTCTCTCTTGCAATTTGAAATAATGTTTTTCCAGCTCTTGTAGTTAATGTTTTTTTCTTTTTTTGCACATTCACTTTTTTAGAGGGCTTATTACTCTCCGATGATGGATTATTATTTTCTGCTATTTTATTTATCGGTTTCTCTGATTGAGGTATTGGTGGATCCAACAAAACTGTGTATTCCTTAAGAACTTTTCCTTTTGGTGAATCAATTTGAATTAATAAATCAACAAAAGATTCTTTAACGGGGTTGGACGATTTCAAAACCATCAAGGCACTATTTGTACCGGTGTTACTTAGATCAATTTTTATGTCTGAGTGTATAGGCTGTCTTTTCATTCCCTGAGATTTATAAACCTCTTGAGGGGCAATTGATGCCTTCATATTTTTGAGCTCATCCCCTTTATCTAAAGTTAGGTTTATTTCAGCATCAAAAAGACTTCCTTGGTTGGATTTTACGTCTATCTTACCAAGCTGAGCAGTAAAACCATATTGATAATAAAATATTGCAAAAATTACCAAAAATATTTTTGTTTGCACAATTAACTCTCTTTTTTAATTAATATATTCAACATTCGCCTTAGCGGCTCAGCTGCACCCCACAGCAACTGATCACCAACAGTAAAAGCTGATATTACATTATCCTCAAGGTTAAGCATTCTTACTCTCCCAATTGCAATGTCTAATTTACCAGAAACTGCTGCCGGGGTTAAATAATTTCCACTATCAGCCTTATTATTAGCAACAAATTTTACCCAATCATTTCCATTAGCAAGAAAATTTTCCACCCTCTCTAAATCTATATTTTTTTTCAATTTAATTGTCAGTGCTTGACTATGTGACCTCATAGTGCCAATTCTTACACAAAGTCCATCCACTTTTATGGGATCGTAACAAGATGATAAAATTTTATTGGTTTCGGTCTGCCCTTTCCATTCCTCTTTGCTTTTACCGTTGTCAAGATCTTCATCAATCCAAGGTATTAAACTTCCAGCTAAGGGCATCCCAAATTGTTCAGAAGTAAAACTATTAGAATTCATTTTTTCTTGCGAAGATTTATCAAGATCAAGAATGTTATGATTTAAATCATCAATTTTATCTGCAACTGAAGAATGAATTTCACCCATTTGAATCAATAGTTCTCGCATATTTTTTGCACCTGCACCACTGGCAGCCTGGTAGGTCATTGAGGATACCCACTCTACCGCATTATTTTCTATAAGGCCTTGTATTGCTAGGAGCATCAAGGATACTGTACAGTTTCCTCCTACCCATGTCTTAATGCCAGCTGAATAAGCCTCGTCAATTGCTTTACCATTGAGCGGGTCTAAAACGATTAATGCACTCTCCTCCAACCTCAAGGTTGAAGCAGCATCAATCCAATGACCATCCCATCCATTTTTTTTCAACAAGGGATATATTTCTTGAGTATAGGATCCTCCTTGACATGACAAAATGATATCCATTTTAACCAACTCATCATATGACTTAGCATCTAAAAGCCTAGTTTCTGTTTGATTAAAATTGGGTGCTGGTTCTCCTACTTGAGAGGTTGTAAAAAAATATGGATCTATATGATTAAAATCTGACTCCTGCACCATCCTACTTAACAAGACTGAGCCGACCATTCCACGCCAACCTACAAAGCCAATTTTTTTCATTTTATA
>CALKDJ010000047.1 GCA_938084195.1 uncultured Methylophilaceae bacterium | reverse complement strand
TGCCATTATTGATGTTGAAAATATATTTCGAAGACTTCGACAAAATAAATTACTAACTAAACCTTTACCTATTCATCAAGTTGTATTTAATGCATCGATGGAGGTAAGAAAATCTGTTGTTTTTGCAACCATTATTATCGTGCTTGTCTTTCTTCCTTTATTGTCTCTATCTGGAGTTGCAGGAAAGCTCTTTGGTCCATTAGGAATAGCTTATATTTCATCAATCATAGCATCACTTTTTGTTGCATTAACTGTAACACCGGCTCTTTGCTATCTAATGCTAGGTAATACATTTATTAAAAGTGATGACTCACCCGTCATTACTTCTATAAAAATATACTATGAGAAAATATTAAGAGCTGTTGAAGATAAATCAAGTGGTGTGATCATTATGTCATTTTTATTAATAAGTATTGGTTTAGCCTTTTTACCATTCTTTAAAACACAATTTATACCCCCTCTTCATGAGGGGCACTATATTATGCATATGACAGCCTATCCTGGCACATCTGAAAAAGAATCTATACGCATAGGAAATTTAGTAACAAATAAAATTCTAAAAATTGATGGGGTTAAATCAGTTGCTCAATGGGTAGGAAGATCCCCTATGGGTGCCGATACATTTGGTACTCACTATAGTGAATTTGAAATTGAATTAGACCCGCTTGATGGACCTAGTCAAGATAGAATATTAGAACAAATAAATTCGATTGTTCACGGAGATATTGGGAAAGATTTACAGGGTGGTTTTGTTGGGGTAAATTTTGCAATTAATACATTTTTAACTGAAAGAATTGAGGAAACTATATCTGGATATAATGCTTCTGTAGTTATAAATACCTTTGGAAATAATTTAGACTCTTTAGATCAAGATGTTCAAAAAATTGCTCAAGTTCTTCAGAAGATTAAAGGCTCAATAGATATTACAGTTCAATCTCCACCTGGAACACCTCAAGTAAAAATAAGACTAAAGCCTGAAAAAATTGCGCAGCTGGGTATTATGAATAAAGATGTGCTCGATACGATAAGGGTCGCTTACGAGGGAATTACAGCAACTTATGTATACGAAGGCATTTATAAAAAACCTGTAGTAATAACATTTGAGAAAGATTATCGAAATGATATTACCAAAATTAAGAAATTACCTATACGGTCAAATGATAACAAAATTTTCACACTTTCAGACATTGCAGATATTGCTCAAGAAAATGGTAGATCAAAGATTTTGCATGAAAATGGAAAGCGTGTTCAGACTATTACAGCTAATATATCCAATAGGGACTTTGATGCATTCAGTGAGGAATTAAAACAAAAGCTCAGCAAAATTAGTTTAAGCAAAAATAATTTTTATGAAATTACTGGGTCGGCAGAAGAAAATGCAAAGGCACGAGAAGAGTTAATAACCCACTCCGTTTTAGCAGGTACAGCTGTTCTTTTGATGTTGATTATAGCTTTTGGATCTCTTCCAAATCTTATCATTACCATTCTTAACTTGCCTTTTGCATTAATCGGTGGAGTCCTTGCTGCAATACTCTATGGTGGTTGGCTCTCAATAGGATCGCTGGTAGGCTTTGTAACATTATTTGGAATTACATTAAGAAATTCAATAATGCTAATCTCTCATTATCAACACTTAATTGAAAATGAAAATTTAAAATGGAATCTTGAAACATGCATAAAAGGAGCTAAGGAGAGATTGCCATCTATTCTCATGACTGCACTTGTAGCAGGACTAGCATTACTTCCTATTGCAATGGGGACAGGAGAGCCAGGAAATGAAATAACAGGGCCTATGGCAACCATAATTATTGGGGGTTTATTTACCTCAACAATTCTTAATCTATTAATACTTCCTACTATTTTATTAAACTTTGGTATCTTTAAGAAAAGAGTTTTTTAAGATAAAATTATTTTAGATATCTGTATTGATCTTCATCAGGTGTTCCCTCTAATGGGCCGTCTTCACCTCCTGGATTCCATTTAATTATATCGTCAATTTTTTTTGCCAAAGTAATATCTCGTAAGGTTACTCCACCAACATCATGGCTGGTTAAATATATGGTTAGGCTAGAATAAGATAGCAACAAATCTGGGTGGTGCCATGCAACCTCACTTATATGCCCGATAGTATTTGCAAGCATCATAACTCCTTTCCAATTTTGGACCGATATTGTCTTTTGTATTTTAGTTCCTTCCAATGTCCAACCATCTAAATCTGACAAGGACTGATTTATCTCTTTCTTATTTAGCATTATCTTTCCTTTTAAAAAATAAAATAGTTTTTTTTATATTATTAACTTTGTCTTCGATCTCTTTATATTCGGCATCAACAGAAGATTGAATTGTTAATCCACCACCTGAATAAAAGTGAAGAGTATCATCATTATGAATCATACTTCTAATGGCAATATTACTATCAAGTTTACCGTCAAAGCTAAAGTAAACAATACTTCCACAATATAAATCTCTTGCATGACTCTCAAGATCATTAATAATTTCCATAGCTCTTTTTTTGGGTGCACCAGTTATTGATCCACCAGGAAATGCATCATTAAAAAGATCAAAGACAGATGATTCATCTTTTAATAATCCTTTAATGGAACTTACTAGATGATGAACATTTGGATATGATTCTATTACAAATAACTCATCAACTATAATACTTCCACTTTTACAATTAACCCCAAGATCATTTCTCAGTAAATCAACAATCATCAAGTTTTCTGCTTGCTCCTTTGAGCTATTTTTTAGAATATTAATATTTTTTTTATCCTCAGCGGCATTGTTACCCCTTGCAGATGTTCCTTTAATAGGTCTTGTTGATACTTGCCCATTATTTGATTTTAAAAATCTCTCAGGTGACCCAGAAAGTAGAGTATTTCCATCAAATTGAAGATATGCCATAAAAGGTGATTTATTTATCTGCCTAAATTTACAATAAAAATCCCAAGGATCTCCAGAAGTTTTAACCATATATTTCTTAGAAAGATTAACTTGATAACAATCTCCCTTTTTTAGATATGCTTTGACTGCTTCAAACTTCTCTTTGTAGTTTTTTTTATCAGTATTTTCATAAATTTTACTTGTAATTGAAAAATCCTTTTTAACAGAACTTTTATTATTAAAGACTTTGCTAAGGTATTTAATGAATGGAATGGAATCGTCTGTAAATTTACTCGAAACAATAAGAGCGTTTTGCTTGTGATGATCAATGATAATTGACCAATCATAAATACCAAATTGCATCCTCGGGATTAGTTTTTTTTTATTATTATCAATATTTATATCGTAAGAAACATACCCAAGAGCTCCCCCAACAAATGGATATTCATTTTTAGGAATTTTATACTTTTGCATTATTCCTTCTAAAATCTTTAAGGGATTTTTTTTACTTTGAGTAATTTTTTTTTGGATCAAATCATGAATAGCTACTTCATTATTATCCAAAAGTATGACTTTAAAAAAAGGATTGGCTGTAAGAACGTCATAATGAACTAACTTATTTTTATTCATTGTTGATTGATATGAGCTATCTAAAAAAATTGGCCAAGTAAAATGACGAATTTTTTCAAAATAAATTGAGCTATCTGAATAATACGGAATTTTGATTATGTGCATCTATGACGATTTTAACTTAGGAATAAGTTCTTTACAAAATACTTTGCCAATAAAAAAGGCACTGATGTGCCTTTTTTATTTTTCTTTATATTTACTCTAAATTAGCATGAATTGCTCGCATACCCTCTTCAGTTAAATCTTTATCAAAAACAATCTCACCAATTATTGCTTCAAGATACACTAAAGTTGATAACTCGAATGATGTACCCATTGGTAACCCTTTTGTGAGTGGAAAGCTATCATCTTGGCCTATTTGAACTGTATAGTCAGCAATATCTGCCATTGCTGATGATGATTTCATTGAGATGACTGCAATTTTAGCTCCTTTAGACTTTGCTGTTTCAAGCATTGGAAGAAGAGTTTTTGTTCCACCTGAACCTGATATAACAATAAGCAAATCTCCAGAAACAATTGCTGGAGTAACTATTTCTCCTGGCATATTAACTTGATAGCCAGCATGAACAAGTCTCATAGCAAAGAACCTTGCGACTAACAATGATCTTCCGGCGCCACCAACAAAAATACGGCCTGATTCATCGATTAATTTTTTTAAATGTTCGGCATGATCTTTCCCTGTTGCATTTAATACACTGGATATTCTATCTAATATTAATTTTTGCGTATCCATAAATATGTTCCTTTAAATAAAATTTAATCATAACAAAAAAAAACCCGAACATTAAGTCGGGTTTTTTTAAATATTGCTAATAAAGCTTTTATTAACTAGTGAGCAATAGCTGTAATTTCAGCAGCAGATGCAGCTGGATCAGCAGCACCATAGATAGCAGCACCAGCAACAATAATTGCAGCGCCTGCATCTTTAACTTGCTGAGCTGTAGCAGCTTTAACGCCACCTGCAACAGAAATTTTAGCGCCTGTGTTAAGCGCAGCAATTGAAGCTAAGTCCTCAAAAGGAGTAGCTCCTGCAGCTTGTGCATCAAGACCAGTATGAACACCAATAATTTGTGCACCGGCAGCAACTGCTTCTTTAGCTAAAGCTTCTTTATTGTCAACATTGATCATATCAACTTGACACTCTTTGCCATATT
>CALKDJ010000046.1 GCA_938084195.1 uncultured Methylophilaceae bacterium | reverse complement strand
TTCACTCCAGTTGGCACCGCAATCATCATAGTTGCATACATGAAGAACAATTCACCTTTTAGCGGCAGGCCAACGGTAAACATGTGGTGGGCCCATACAAAGAAAGATAGGATTGCTATTGATGCAGTTGCATAGACCATTGATGCATATCCAAACAACG
Organism: uncultured Methylophilaceae bacterium; assembly: GCA_938084195.1. The sequence continues at coordinate 3,952 of CALKDJ010000046.1, read as the reverse complement.
GCTTTCTAGAGAATGCAGGAATAATTTGCGAGACTATGCCGAAAGCTGGTAAAGCTAATATATATACCTCAGGATGCCCAAAGAACCAAAAAATATGCTGGAATAAAACAGGATCTCCACCACCAGCAGCGTTGAAGAAACTGGTTCCAAAGTATTTATCCGTTAATAACATCGTAACGCCTCCAGCAAGAACTGGAAGTGATGCAACAAGAAGGAAAGAAGTAATTACCCAAGTCCATACAAATAGAGGCATTTTCATAAGGGTCATACCAGGTGCACGCATATTAAATACAGTAACAATAATATTGATAGCACCCATAATTGAGGAGACTCCCAAAAAGTGTACTGCAAGTATTAAAAATGGAAATGCAGCACCGGTTTGTAAGACTAACGGTGGGTACATGGTCCAACCTCCAGCTGGTCCTCCACCCTCCATAAACAATGTGCTTATCAAAAGCGCGAATGCAAATGGTAATATCCAGAAACTCATATTATTCATTCTAGGAAGAGCCATATCAGGCGCTCCAATCATCAAGGGAATCATCCAGTTTGCCAGACCAACGCCAGCCGGCATAACTGCTCCAAAAATCATAATCAAGGCATGAACAGTAACCATTGAATTATAAAATTGTGGATCTACAAATTGTAATCCAGGTTGAAATAATTCTGCTCTAATAATCATTGCCATTGAACCACCAACAAAGAACATGGTTAACGCAAATATTAAATAAAGGGTACCAATATCTTTGTGATTAGTTGAAAAAAACCATCTTTTTAAACCAGTGGGTTTATGATCATGATCATGATCGGCGTCGTGGGTAATTGCACTCATAAAACATTCCTATTAAAAAAGTTAATATTAATTTATCTGACCTCTGCAAGATCTCCGATTGATTTTTTAAGCGAATCTTCGCTCGGTTTTGATTCTGCAGTATTCTCCCTTTTTTGACCACCAGCAGTAATAATGTTCGGTGTTTGTCTTGCCTCTGCAACTTCTTTTGGTTGAATAATATCCCCTGTATTATTTCCCCATGCATTTCTTGTATACGTAACTATTGAAGCAATATCAACATCCCCAAGCTGCTCTCCAAAAGCAGGCATTAAACCTTTACCGTAAATAATTTGATGTATATGTCTCAGTCTGTTGTCACTTTCAACAGCTACTGCACTTCCAGCAATGGCAGGAAACGCTCCTTTGAGTCCCTCACCATTCGCTTGGTGACACACAACGCATTGGGCTTTGTAAACAGTCTCTCCTTTTGTCATCAGTTCTTGCATAGTTAAAACCATATCGCTCTCATTATTTTTTGCATCTTGCGCAGCTTTCTGATCTGCAACCCACACTTTGTATTCATCCATCGGAACAGCATTAACAACGATAGGCATATAACCATGACCTTTACCACAAATTTCTGCACATTGACCACGGTAAACTCCGGGCTCTTCAATATATGCCCAATTATCATTGATAAACCCAGGGATAGCATCTCTCTTCCATCCAAGATCTGGAACCCACCATGCATGAATTACATCATTAGCGGTAGTTAAAATTCTGATTTTAGTATTAGTTGGGAGGACAATTGGATTATCTACATCTAAAAGATAATTTTCTGAATCCATGGGGTTTAAGCCTGAATCTAAAGCACTAACTTCGGTGCTCTTCGCATCAAGAGCACTAAATATGGTTAGATCTTCGTCAAGATAATCATATTTCCATTTCCATTGATATCCCGTAGCTTTGACGGTGATTTCCGTATCTGATGTATCTTCCATCTTAATGAGAAGTTTTGTAGCTGGGACTGCAAGAGAAATAATAATTGCAAGAGGTATTATTGTCCAAATAATTTCAACAGTGGTGCTATGTGAAAATTGAGCTGGCTTAACTCCTTTGGATTTACGATGGTTAAATATTGACCAAAACATAATCCCAAAGACAACAATTCCAATTATTGTAACTACCCACAAAGACAACATATGAAGATCATATATTTCTTGACTAATGGGAGTGGCGCCTTTACGTAAATTTAAGCCCCATTCTGCTAAGGCTATCGATGGGAATAACCCTAAAAGTAGAATGGTTTTTTGGATACATGATTTCAATTTGTATTTACCTTTCTTTAAAATAATCTTTTTAGATAAAAATCTTTGGAGATATTATCAGTAAGCCTAGAATTTTTCAATAAGATTTAAATATTAATGTAACAATTATGTTACATCTAAACAAGCATTATATTAAATATTAAAATTCCCATTCTTAAATTAATCTTTCTAAATAATTATCTGTTGATATAGAAGACAGGATTCTTATCATAAAGTTTTAAGCAATTTAAATAATGCCTTCCTGTCATCTTCATTAATTTTTTGTCCGATCAAAATTTTATTGCCACTACTTGCAATAGAAATCTCTGATGGTTGCAATTTAGTGGAATTTTTAAACTTAAATGAGGACCACTCTTTTATAAAATCAAATCTTGATATTTTCTTACCTTTTACAAAGGAAATAATAATTTCGTGTTCGTCTATTAATAGTTTTTCATAATGACCGCTTTTGAGAGCTGTTATGTATAGTGCATATCCAAGAAAAAGGACCTCGACACCATAAAAGGGTATGGCTAGATATAAATTAAACATACTTAAAACGATTGCAATAACTAAAATAAATAATGCAAATGCCAAGTAAATTCTTTTTATCAGATACCATGGCATAGAAGGATTAGGTCTCACAATAATCTCATGCTTTGTATCATTTAATTGTTTATGCTCGATCATATATATATAATTGCAAAAATTGAATTGGTGCCGAGAGTCGGAATCGAACCGACACGCTATTGCTAGCGCGGGATTTTGAATCCCGTGCGTCTACCAGTTCCGCCATCCCGGCATAAAAGACAGAACATTATAACTAACTAACACTACAATGAACAGTGATGATTTTAATTATAATTTGCCAGAAAATTTAATTGCACAATCTCCACTAAAGGAAAGACGAGATAGTAGATTATTAATAATTAATCCGACAAAGCAAACATTGCAAGATTCCTTTTTTAAAAAATTCACATCACATTTAAGCAGCAACGATTTAGTAATTTTTAATGATACTAAAGTAATAAAGGCTAGACTATTTGGTAAAAAGTTAACTGGGGGAAAGGTGGAGCTTCTTATTGAGCGAATTTTAGATAATACGAACGCAACAGCATTAATAAAAACCTCCAAAACAATTAAAAGTGGTATGGAAGTAATGATTGATAAAGGAGTTTATCTTAAAATAATATCTAGAAAAAATAATTTATTTCATATACGACTGAATAAGGGCTCTTTTGAAAAATTACTTAAATCTTATGGACATATCCCGCTCCCCCCTTACATCCAAAGGGAGGATGAAGAACAAGATATAATTCGCTATCAAACAATTTACGCAAAAAATGAAGGAGCTGTTGCAGCCCCCACAGCTGGATTACATTTTTCGCAAAGTGACTTTAAAGAATTAAACAAAAAAAATATAACAACAGCTTTTTTGACCTTGCATGTTGGCTCGGGAACATTTCAGCCTGTAAAAGTGAGTGATATAAATGACCATATCATGCATGAAGAAGTCTACTATCTTGATGCAAATATTATTGATGCAATTGCTAAAACAAAGGCCAAAGGGGGTCGTATTATTGCAATTGGGACAACAGTCCTAAGGGCTTTAGAGAGTGCTTTTGCAGAAGAGGTAATAAAAAAAGATTACAATGTAACAAAAATATTTATTAAGCCAGGCTTTAAATTTAAGGTGGTTGATGCCCTATTTACCAACTTTCATCTTCCTAAAAGTACCCTTTTAATGCTAATTTCAGCATTTGCAGGAAGTAAATTTACCAAAAAGGCTTACAATCATGCAATAGAAAAAAAATATAGATTTTTTAGTTATGGGGATGCAATGTTTATTGAACAAAAAGACCAAAATTAAGCC